>CACYVR010000070.1 GCA_902777885.1 uncultured Methanobrevibacter sp. | reverse complement strand
TGCATTTCCGGCGAAGTTAAGTCCTGCAATGGATAATCCCTTTTCATTGCATGCATCATAGTATAGCGGATACTCATCAATGCCTGCAGTAATTCCAATGATTGCATAGTGAGAGGAAATATCATCTACCAATCTAAAAGAAAAGTTGAAATTACGGGGAGTAATGCATACCCTTTCATGATATGAAATTTCATAATCAAAGTTACGGCCAAAATAATGATTTTTTGTTATATAATTACTTGCAGTACACATTTTAATCAAGTTTTAAAAGCTTTGAAGCGTTTTCATATAAAATCTGGGACCTTTCTTTTTGTGTTAAATCAATCTTGTTAAAGTATTCCATTTCAGATTTTGAATCCCACATCGGATAGTCAGTAGCCCACAGAACCCTATCAGATCCATATGCATGGATCAGTTTTAAAGCCGTTTCAGGTGAAAGTGCGTAAAGACTTGAACTTAAATCAACGTAAAGATTTTCTCTTCCTGCCAATTTCTCAGTAGCCTCTTCCCACATACTCCAGCCGGCAAAATGAGCACCAATAACAGTCATGTCCGAAAATTTATCTAAAAATGGCATTAACTGTTCAGGGTTGGAGTAATTATATCTGAAATCACCGCAATGAATCATCAAAGGAATATCAGCATCATAAATAGCTTCACCAAGTTTAAATGCCCGTTCTTCATTCAATGCAAATAACTGAAAATCAGGATGAAGCTTGACTCCCTCAAGACCCAGGTCCAACAAATAATCAACATCCCCTTTAATATCATCACTATCCGGATGCAAGGTTCCAAAACCTGTGAATAAACCATTGTGTTCTTTAACCTCATAAGCAATAAACTCATTGATTGATTTTACCTGTTTGGGAGTGGTTGCAACGGAATGGACAAGATAATGAACAACACCCACCTGATTACCGTCCCTTATCAAATCATCAGGTTTACCATTTAAAGACATATCCAAATCATAAAAATCCTTAATTCCTTGAACTGCCCTTGAAGCAATTTTTTCTGGATAAATATGACAATGAGCATTAATTACTTTCTGCATTAATTATACCACCTTTTTATAATAATTAAGTATTTGAATTTTTTAACTAAAATAATTTATTGACTTTTAATAAAATGAAGCCAATGTGAAAATTATACTTCCGGAAAGGAAGATGAGAACACCTAAAATTATTTTTGAATTATAATCCTTTATATTCAAAATGTCATTGATTCTTTTTGAATTAAAAATCATCGGTAAAAATGCAAGCAAAGGAATATAATATCTTGCATATACCCCAACAATCATGTCCAATTTAGGATAGGCAAATGGTGCCCAACTCAAATATTGCATAAATATTATAGCCAAATAAATCAATAACAAAATGAATGCCAGAACATACTTTTCTCTCTTTTTTAATTTAAATTTAACGTTTTCATAAGTAACGGATATAAATGCGAAGAAAAGCATATACATTGAAGCCAACATATGTGATGTGTATGTCCACATTTGATAAGAAAATCTGAATAAATCAACACATAAATCTAGTGTTAATGAAAAAATACTGGAAAAGAGAATTAATGTATCCATTGGATGATTGATCATATTATTAAGCTGATTTTTAGGATTAACTTTATTTGCAATAAAATGTTCATTTCTAATCGTATTTTTAAGCATTTTTGAAGCATTAAAACTATAGACAGCACATAAAATAACTATAACCAAAGGAATTATTCTTGAGAGAATGTATGCATTTTTTGAGCTGAATTTGTCCTTTTTTATGAAATAAATTAGAAATACCAGCAAAATATAAGGCAGCTTCAAAAGTGAAACTAAAAAAATCAATGCAAAGAATATTCCCAAATCCTTATTTGAAACCATGTCTGATTTATAAATTTTAATATAATATGCTATGGTCAATAATGTTACAGATATCAAAAATCCATCAGCGCTGAATGATGCAGCCTGATAAACCGCCAATGGAATGCAGGCAACAACTAAAAGTGGCAATTTATATTCCGGCGCTTTTTTCACAGCATAACTGCACACTACACAATAAAATAGAATGTTTAAAATCCTGCCGATATAGATTGACCATGCTGGATTCAGATTCAATAAGCTTGTTATAAATATCCCCAATCCGGAAAGCAGATAGGGATAAAATGGATTTTGAGGAAAACAACCGTTGAAAAGCGAATGATTATTATTGGCATTTGGGGAGAAAAAATCAAAATTATGTATTGTCTCTCCCACGAATGGAAACAGATAATTAAAGCCGCTTGAAACACTATATCCCTCATTATTGATATATTCCGGGAATAAAATTCCCTGTGATGTAAGATCACTTCTTGCATAATGTTCGATTTCATCACAAACAACAAAAGCTGGGGTCGTTAAACACATTATTAATCCAAAAATTAGCAGGATGATAAAACAAGACCTGTGGAGATTTTTGGTTTTGGAATAATAAATTATTGAAAATAATCCTCCAGTAAAAAGGATAAATAAAACCAATAAATCAAATTTTATTCTAATGTAAGTATCATGATTATAAAAAGCCAATATAAAAAGCAGCAAAAAAACAGCATAAATAATAATATACTTTTTATTTTTAAATACATCCTCGATTTTTAGATTAATCATCAGTAATATATATTATTTTATAACATAATAAGTTTTTTTATAAAAAAATAATGAAGTTAGTTAAATATTAACTAACTAGGTCTTTTTGTATTAAATTCATCTCTGGATTTAATTCCAACCAATGAAGCAAAAATTGACAATATGCATGCGCACATTGATATTGTGCAGATTATTTGGGAAGATTGAACTATCAAATCAGCATACTGGGTGGATAAAGGAAGATTACCCATAATCAAAGCAAATATTAATGTCAAAAGACCCAAACTCATTGTCTGACCGATTGTCCTCATGGTTGCCTGTGAAGCGGAAGCGGTCGGTGCATCCTTTGGAGGAACTGAACTCATGATTGCATTCATATTCGGGGATGAAAAGAGTCCCATACCGATACCCTGCAAAATCATTGCAACAACAACCAGATAAACAGGCATGTCATTATTCAGAAACGTCAATATAAATAGGGCAATGGAAGCTATTGCCATACCTACTGCAGCCAGTTTCTGCGGATGAATCTTGTCTGAAAGCTTTCCCGTATTCGGTGCAAGAATTGCCATGATGATTGGAGTTACAATCAATATCAAACCTGCCATCTGGGCATTCCATCCCCTCACATATTGAAAATGATAATTCAGGATTGTCGTAACAACCATAATTGCCAAATAACTGCATAATGCGGCGATATTGGATGAAGTGAACTTAGTGTTTTTAAACAATTTCATATTGAATACAGGTGAAGTCTGCCTTAACTCCCAAAGGGCAAATACCACAAGCAAAACAATGCCCAATATCGTGCAAATTATTCCTGTTGTGTTGATTAAATTAGTAAATCCGTAAATGAACAATAAGATACCAATTGAATATATGACAGAACCGATTTTATCAATTTTATCATCAGCATAAGTTTGCCATTCCTGAGGCACTTTCAAAAGCATTATGATGATACACAATAGCAAAAATGGAATTACAACATAAAATATAGATCTCCAGCCCAGATTATAAACCAAAAATCCGCAAATAACCGGAGAAAGTGAAGTTGCAAGATATACTCCAGTTACTGTGAATCCTAAAGCCTTACCTCTGTTTTGTGGTTTTACCGCAGATACAACCATTGCCATTCCAGATACATTGACAAAAGCAACGCTTGCACCCTGAATTATCCTAAATAACATGAATGATTCTGTGGAAAAGGACAATGCCGCACCTGCAGAGCCTATTAGAAATACTATAACTCCTATAAGCAAAGACTTTTTGACACCGAATTTACCTGATATCTGACCGGCCGGCACCGTAAAAACAGCCATTACCAGGAAAAATATTGTAGGAATCCAGTTTTGAATTACATTGTTCATTGCAAAGTCATTTGCAATGGCCGGTACCCCTATAATTATACCATTTGACAAAAAGACTCCAAAAAATGAAGTCAGAAATGATATTAATATTACATAATTTTCAGCCTCTATTTTCATTTTTAACACTCCTTTTAAATAATTTCCATACCCCTAATCGCTATTTCTTCCAATCTTTTTTTAAACTCCCAATCCTCATCAGTTATTCCAACTTCAAGCTCCCACTCCTTAGATATCTTTCTGAACTTTGGAACTAACTCATTAGCTTTATCTGTAGTGTTCAGCATGTATTTACGCCTGTTTTGGGAATTGACATTCCTTTCAATGAATCCGTCATCTTCAAACTTTTTTAAGATTTTAGCAATATTTCCCTTGCTTTGAGCGAACATATTGACCAAATCTTCCTGCGAACAATCAGGATTATCATAAATAAACATTAAAAAACGCACATCATGTCCAAAATCATAGTCTTTAATTTTGGATTTCATATATTTCTGCTGATTTAGCGAAATATTATGTATCCAAGCTATTAATGGTGAATCTTTATTTATTGCTTGAAAACTTTCATTATCCATAATCTCACCTTGATAATATTTTTGATCTTGAATAATATAAATGTTTCTTTTGAAACAGTTGAAAATGAAACAATTATATAAACTGTGAAAAAAATCACAAAAGCACAGTGTCGCACTTCAACAATTTTTAAAAAATAAAATAACCAAAATCATGTTTAAGAAAAATTTTAAAAAAAAACAGTAAAGGAGTCATTAAATGACAAAATTCAAAAGAAAAATATATCATAATCGAGATGTTAAATACAAAATTTCATTAATCAATCATGTTCAGTATATCTTTGATTTATATGGAATTAATGAACAAATAATACGTGTAATACCTACAGAATACATTAATAATGATTTTTCAAATAAAAGGTTAGATTTTGCAGTTGAATGCATATCCGGAAATATATATGACATTGAATGTGAAACTTCATCAATTAATGACAAAACATTAAATAAAACATGGAATTATGTAAAAAGCCTATACTGCAGATATAATAATGATATTTACAGTTTAATTATTGCATTATCAGAAAAAAATGAACTTAGAGAAAAACGAATCGGAACAACAACACATAATCCAATTTTTTGTGAAATGAAAAAATTGAATGGAGATGCACATTTAAATAATATCAAAAAGAAATTTAATAATAATGATGAATTAACCTCACATGATTGTGCAATAATAGAAAATATACCCGATATGAAAAATACGGAAAAATCAGCCATAATTGTAGATGAATTATGTAACATCATCAAAAAAGGTAAAATAAACAATGCAAATAGGATAAAATTACAAGCAACAATGTGGCTAAACATTGATTATTATATAGAAGATTCAGATAAAAAAGAAGAACTAATGGAGATGATAGATGTGGAAAAATCACAAGATTCAGAATTCTTCAAATGGCAAGAAGAATATGGTAAATTCAAAGAAAAACAAGGAGAAAAAAAAATTATTAGAAATCTATTGAAAACTATGAAACCTAATGAAATTGCTGTAAAAACAGGTATTTCACTATCAGAAATAAATAAAATAGCTAAACAATAGCTATTTTTTAAATTTTTAAATAAATTTTATTCTTTAAAAACCCGTTCAATCAAATGATCCTCAGTTTTATAGAAATCAAGCTGTAATTTTGTTTGAAGATATGGGGGAGCATTCAATAATTCTATCATTGATTTCCAAGGCCCATATACCTTTTTGGCACCTTCCCCCATACATTTCTCAAGAGTTAATGGCAAATTTCCAATAACTGACTCGGGAAGTATAACTGTAGATTCATCAAAAACTTTATTATTTTTTACCAATTCATTTGCTACAAGTTCTGCCAAATAATAATCTCTTGCTTCATGAGAACCATCAAAATTATCAATGATTAATTCATTATTTTTAATAGTTATTTTGAACGGATTGAAATCTTCCATGAAATAGACTTCACCGATATCTAAAGAATCCTCAAAGTGAGGAGTTTCCACTTCAAAAACATCAACAATTTCATCTTCTTTATCGTCCAAATCATCATAACCTAAAGTAGAAAAGTCAAATGGATTTTCCGGGAAAGGCTTTAACTGATTTTCAACAATATTTAGTGTTTTCTCTTCCTCACCGGAGATTTTTTTTAAAAGACGGATAATTTCTTCATTTTGAGCTTCAATATTTTTACCAATCCTGATTAATTCCGATAAATCTGACATGATTATAAATATATCATTTATGGATAATAAATTTAAAGCAAGATTTACTTTAAAAAGTTTAATGAAAAAATATTAAACTAAAAAGTGAATGCCTGTTTTGTCAAGTTCATCCAATGAATGCGGCTTTACATCACCATCAGGAATACCCAATGCCAAAATGCCAACAACTCTGAAGTAATCATCTATTTTAACTATATCCCTGACCAGTTTTTCTGAATCTTCACCTTCAGACGATTTCCTTAGATGAATCTGAATCCAGCAGCTCCCAACACCAATGTTAGCTGCCATCAGATGCATGAATGAAAGTGCAATGGATGAATCTTCTATCCATGTATCGGACACCAAGGTATTGGCAATTACAACAATTGCCTTATTTGCATCTGCAAGAAACTTGGACCCATGTTCCTTAACATCAGCCAGCTCCTTTAAGGTTTCCTCATTTGAGACTACCAGAAAATTGCATGGTTTTCTGTTCCTGCTTGTTGGAGCCAAAAGACCTGCTTTCAATATCTGATTCAGCTCCTTTTTTGTGATATTCTCATCTGTAAATTTTCGAACGCTTCTTCTTTTGAGCAACAAATCATCAAAATCCATTCAATCATCTTCTGAAAAATCTTTTTCCAACAATATTGTAACCGGACCATCGTTTAAAAGAGAAACTTCCATATATGCACCAAATTCACCGGTTTCAACTTCAATTTCCTCACCACATTTTTCAACAAAGTAATCAAAGAGCTTTGTGGCATCTTCGGGATTCAGAGCCTTGTGAAAAGAAGGCCTGTTCTTTTTGATCTTGCCGTATAAAGTGAACTGAGGAACAAGAAGCAACTTGCCGGAGATATCTTTCACTGATCTGTTCATGCGGCCGCTTTCATCAGCAAAAACTCGAAGTTTTACAAGTTTGCGAGCTAGAAAATCGACTTCACGTGTCGTGTCATTAACTCCAAAGCCTACCAGAACCATTAATCCGTTATCAATTTCACCAACAATCACATTGTCTACTTTAACACTGGCACTGGAAACTCTTTGAATAACCAATTTCATATGATATTACTCCAAAAAAATAAGAAAAATAGGGAAAAGTTATTCCCCTCATTTATTCATTGCCTTTTCAACAGCTACTGCAACAGCTACGCTTGCACCAACCATAGGATTGTTTCCCATACCTATCAATCCCATCATTTCAACATGTGCCGGTACTGAAGATGATCCTGCAAACTGAGCATCTGAGTGCATTCTTCCCATGGTATCTGTCATACCATATGACGCAGGACCTGCAGCCATGTTATCAGGGTGCAGGGTTCTTCCGGTTCCTCCGCCTGAAGCAACAGAGAAGTATTTTTTGCCCTGTTCGATACATTCCTTTTTATATGTTGCGGCTACCGGATGCTGGAATCTTGTAGGATTAGTTGAGTTTCCAGTAATTGATACGTCAACTCCTTCCAAATGCATGATTGCAACACCTTCACGTACATCATCTGCACCATAGCATCTTACCTTAGCTCTTTCGCCTGATGAGTATGCCTTTTCTCTTACAACTTTTACTTCACCTGTGAAATAGTCAAATTCAGTTTGAACATATGTAAAGCCGTTTATTCTTGAAATGATTAATGCAGCATCTTTTCCCAAACCGTTTAAGATTACCCTTAGAGGTTCATTTCTTACCTGATTTGCTGAGTTTGCAATTCCTATTGCTCCTTCAGCTGCTGCAAAACTTTCATGACCTGCTAAAAATGCAAAGCAACTTGATTCATCACTTAAAAGCATTGCTGCAAGGTTACCATGACCTAAACCTACTTTTCTGTCATCAGCAACACTGCCCGGAATACAAAATGACTGTAATCCTTCACCTATTGCTTTTGCTGCATCAGATGCCTTCATACAATCTTTTTTAACAGCTATTGCTGCTCCAACTGTATAAGCCCAGCATGCATTTTCAAAACAGATTGGCTGAACGCCCTTAACTATTTCATATGGGTCGAAACCTTTATCAATACAGATTTGTTTAGCTTCATCCAAATCCTTAATGTCATATTTATTTAATACAGGAAGTATTTGGTCGATTCTTCTTTCATAACTTTCAAATAAACTCATAATTCCACCCATATCTACTCTTTTCTTGGATCAATTGTCTTAACAGCATCATCAAATCTACCATATTGACCAGTTGCATTTTCAATTGCTTCAGCAGGGTCAACACCATCTTTAATGCTATCAAGCATTACCCCCAGATTAATATATTTATATCCAATAATTTCATCGTCTTCATCAAGGGCTATTTCAGTAATATATCCTTCAGTCAACTCCAAATATCTTGGTCCTTTTTTATTAGTAGAATAAATCGTACCTACCTGGCTTCTGTGACCTTTCCCCAAATCTTCAAGACCAGCCCCAATCGGAAGGCCTCCTTCGGAAAATGCAGATTGGCTTCTACCATATACAATCTGCAGGAAAAGTTCCCTCATTGCAGTGTTGATTGCATCACAAACCAAATCCGTATTTAAAGCTTCCAAAATGGTTTTTCCGATTAATATTTCACCAGACATTGCAGCTGAATGAGTCATTCCAGAACAACCTATAGTTTCTACCAATGCCTCTTCAATAATTCCGTCCTTAACGTTTAAAGTCAATTTACAACATCCCTGTTGAGGTGCACACCAGCCGATACCATGAGTTAAACCTGAAATGTCAGAAATTTCCTTTGATTTAACCCATTTACCTTCTTCAGGTATTGGTGCAGGGCCATGATTTGCTCCTTTAGCAACAGGACACATATTTTCTACTTCATTTGAATATATCATTTTCAATCTCCGTAAAATAATCTTAATAATTTTATATTTGTTAATTATTAATATTAAATTTTTATCCAAATAGAATT
>CACYVR010000069.1 GCA_902777885.1 uncultured Methanobrevibacter sp. | reverse complement strand
TTTTCAATTTCACTCTTGATGTTTCATTGGTAAATTGCCAATTAATTTTAGTCGGTTCCTGATCATATTTATCATTCCATTCTTTCAGTTCTTTTTTTATGTTTCAATGTCAGGTATTCTTCTATTTAAACATTGTTTTGTCATTATGTTTATGCCGATTTCAGCTATGCAATAATGGAAAGAATATACAAGATAAAAATATAGAAAGTAAAGTTAATTGGAAAGGTAATATTTACCATTTCCTTATTGGTTATTTAAAATTTAATTAGGCTTGCTTTCCACATGTACTTATCCAATTTTTTATGAATGCTTGACATATATGTTTGCATCTCTAGCTTCTTTAATATTAGTTTTACTGTTAAGAGCTATTAAAAATTCTATTACCGAAAAATGAAAAAAAATTAATTTTTGGGAATTTGTGATACAATTTTTATTGAGGTAAGCAAATATGGATTACATTTTACGAAAAAAATATCTTTCACAGCTGATAGAAGTAAAGAATACACAAGACGTTAAAGTCATTACAGGAATACGAAGAAGTGGAAAGTCTGTTTTGATAGAAGAATATGCTGACTATTTGAAAGAAAATGATCAAAATGTAAATTTAGTCATTATTCGCCTTCAAGAATTAGATTTTGAGGAGTTGCTTGAATATCATGCTTTGAATAGCTATATATTAGCGCATCATTTGCCTGCAAAAAACAATGTATTAATCATTGATGAGGTCCAACTCTGTGAGAACTTTGAGAAAGTTATTAATAGTATTCATTCAAAGAGAATTTATGATATTTATATTACAGGTTCTAATGCTTTTTTACTTAGTTCTGATTTAGCAACACTTTTTACAGGAAGAACTATAGAAATAAAGGTGTTTCCATTTTCATTTCATGAGTATCTTCTTTACTTTAATGACAACAAATCACTTGAACAATCTTTTGATGATTATGTTAAAACTGGTGGAATGTCAGGTTCGTATGTTTATTCTACTGAAAAGAAGCGATATGAATATGTCCATGATATATATGATACTATACTCCTAAGAGATCTTGTTCAGAAATATAAAATTAGAAATAAATCCGAACTTTTGCAGATTGCAGAATTTATGATGGATAATATTTCAAATATTTGTTCACCGAATAGTATCTGCGACGCTTTAAATAAAGACAATAGTGATATTACACGTAAAACAGTTTCGAAGTATATTGAATATCTAGAAAAGGCTTTTGTATTTTACGAGGTTAAAAGATACGATCTTAAAGGTAAGAAATATTTAGAGAGTAGTAAAAAATATTATCTTTGTGATGCAAGTTTTAGGTATGCAGTCAATGGTATAAGAAATATGGATTTCGGAAGAGTGTATGAAAATCTAGTATATCTAGAATTGATTCGTCGAGGTTTTGAAGTTTATATTGGAAAATTATATAAAAAAGAAATTGATTTTGTAGCTCAACGACATAATGAAAAGATATACATTCAAGTAAGTGATAATATTTCTGATGAGAATACATTTGAACGAGAATATTCACCATTGTTGGCTATTAAGGATGCATATCCAAAGATGATTATAGCGAGAACTCATCATGAACCATACGATTATCAGGGAATTAAAATTGTAGATTTGCCACAGTGGTTGTGTGATGTGGATGAAGAATGATGCATATTAAGGAGTCTATATTACAAGTTTCACTTTGGTGATTTTAGTGGAATGAGGACTATTTTTTGGCCTTATTCCATTTTTCCTTATTTATATTTTGGAGCTTTGTGCTATCTATACAAATCATCAATTGTTAACAAAATTACACCATTAGCATTTTCCTTAACATAGTCAGTATAGCCACTTAAAGAAAACATGCACAATAGAGGCGTCTTACTTTTTATATAGCGAGTTTTTTCTAAGAAACTTTCAAAGGTTTCTTTGTCAACTTTTTCGTTTTTAAATTTGCATTCACCAATAAGCAGAACATCTTTTTCATATGTTCCAAGGATATCTATCTCAATCTGCTTTGGTTTTCCTGTATTATCCAAAATAGTTTTTTGAAAGTTATTAATTTCGGTAATCATTGGATAACCATCTTCACCAGATTTTATAAAGAGGTACTCCTTACATATTTTTTCAAATACGTTTCCCATAAAATTATGAAGTTGACCAGATACAGATTCATGGTAATACTTTTCACCTTTACCAATATTGATTAGACTGATAACTCTGTTAACATACCTAAACCAAAATACCAACATGGAATCGTTCAAAACATAATATGGATTTTTACCAATTCGTTTTTCAATAATCTCTGCTTTTTGTAACATTTTTAAAGGATAGGAAATATCATCCATTCCAACATAACTAGCTATTTCACTATTTTTAGTATGTCCTGTTGCTATAGCAGATACAATAGAATTGTAGAGTGCTGGATTTTGTTTTTCATTTGCAACAATGGTTTTAACAAGTTCCTCTGTAAAATATCCACCAAAAGCAAAATATTCGTCGATAATATTACGTTCTAGAGTTTTTTGGTCATTAAACAGCTCAATATATTTTGCTACACCATTAGTTAAACCGTAAACTATAGCCTTTTCTTCAGGACTGTATAGTTGCACAAATTCTGCTGTATCTCGATAATTAAATGGTTGTAACTTAAGTTCAAAACTAGCTCTTCCATGTAATGGTGCTGATTCAGCTAAAACTTCATCTTTCATGAAAGAAACTAAGGAACCACATATTACAAAATACAATTTTGTATTCTTCCAAGTTTTATCAACTATTTTCTGGAGTAAAGAAGTGATATAAGGACATTGCTTTGCTAAATAAGGGTATTCGTCAATGAAAAATATTATTCGTTCATCTTTTGCTTTCTTGCCGATAAATTCAAATAATTTTTCAAAACTTGGAAAATTAACCATGCCAATCATTTCAGGTGCCAATTCATCAAGAACAGTCTCTGTCATAATTGATAGTAGTTCTTTTTCACTTTGTTCAACTGATGTAAATGATATGCACTTGCTTTTTTGTCTGCGCATAAACTCATTAATGAGTTCAGTTTTTCCAATACGTCTACGACCATATAAAACTATCATTTGAAATTCGTCGGAATCAAATTTCTTTTGCAAAATATTTAATTCTGCAACTCGGCCTCTAAATCCTCTCACTATATATCTCCTTATTTAATAAATTAGATTTTACCGAAATTAATCTAGCCTAAATGTATTTAGCCTAAATCAATTTAGGTAAACTGTATTAAGTTTATTTTACGTCACAATACGAATTTATACACGTGAATTTTTCTCAAATTCCTACCTCAAGTTTCCCAGAAGTTTTTCTAGGCTAAGCCATTGTACCACCTAGTGTTCCATCTCAGTCATTTTTATTATAAAAATGACTGAGATGGAACACTAGTCGTATATTTATAATACAATTATGTGCAGGTATGAAAAAAGCCCATGACGTAATGGTCATGAGCTTGTTTATTTCAATGAAGATTTAGTGAAGATAGCTTATCATTTGCACCGGATGTTCACTGTCTTGTGTATACTGAAATTTTCTAAAGCCATACTTTTCGTACATAGTAATCAACTTATTATTATCTCTACATTCGACCAAAAGTGTACTGAAAATAATAAGTTCACTTGCTTTAGTAATGATATCAAAAGCATGGCTCATAATATCGTCAATTCTTATGTTTGATCTAAAATTGCAATCAATAAATTTACCTAACTGTGCTATTAGCACTGTGTGGAAACAGTTTCTTCCTTTATCAAAGCCACAGAAAATTTTCTTTCTTTTGCTCTTTGAAATCTCAGTATTAAACTCAATGGACTTATGAGCCAACGAGAAATACCCTTCAACAAAAAAACTGTCATTGTTGATATTTGAACTATCTTTTTCTAGCAAATCTTCATTAAGAATTAAATATGTAGTACAAAGACAGCGCTTTTCAAAATCGATGGCTTTAAACCGTAAAAAATCCTCAATATCTTCATCTTGCGAGCATCTGAATTTATTGAGGATTACTTTTACGTTATCTAAACCTAAACTATCGATTACTTCTGATAGCTTGATAAGTATTTGCTTAATTTTTTCTTACCCTCTTCATAAGAATTGTTAGAAGTTAAATTTCTTGGTTTTTTTTCTAACATTTTTTTAGAGGCTTTAAGAGCTTTAGCAAGAGCAAGACATGTTTCTTCGTCTTGGATTACAAATCTTTTTGTAATAGATGATGTAGCCATAGCATACCCCCTAATCGTACTTACTTATATTATGAATCTTTTTTGGGGAAAAGCAAGTTTTTGTGAACCGCATAGAAAAAAGCCCATGACGTAATGGTCATGAACTCATTTTTCTAATTATTTTCTAAGCCTGCTGTTTAGGAACAAATTCTATTTTAAGAGTCATTCCCATTCCGTCAGCTAGCCTTTTCAACAGATTCAGTGATGGATTTCTAGTACCATTCTCAATTTTACTAATATCTGCCTGATTAATTCCAGAACGCTCAGAAAGCTCCTTCTGAGTAAGGTTTTGGGAAATTCTAGCATCAACTATGGCCCTAATCACATCCATTTCAGGTTGAATTGCTTCATATTCTTTTCTGAATTCAGGATCTTGCAGTTGCTCGTTGAGCATATCATCGAACGTTATCATAATTTTCCACCCTCGCAATATAATCAGATCTTCTTTTTTTAGCCAGTTCTATTTCCTCCGGCGGCGTCTTTTGTGTTTTTTTCACAAAACCATTAGTAAGTACAATCTGTCCTTTATAATAGAAGAAATATAGCACTCTAGTGATATTGCTTCCGACCTTGCAACGTAGTTCAAATATTCCGTCATCAAGATGTTTACTATAAAGTTCTCTAAGTTGATTCCCTTTTTCTTTTAGAATTCCAATCAAACCATACATTTTTGCTCTCATTTTTACATCTAACGAGTTCAAGAAGTCTTTGATTGGTATATCTCCGTTTTCTTTTTGGTATGGTACAACTGTAAAATTTGTCATCTATCTCCCTCTAATTACTATTATATGGCATATATGCCATATTACAAGTTTTTTTTAGTTATTGAGAAGTTTTTCAGAAAAAGCCCAAAATTCAGTGGAGTTTTTTTTGATGGATTTAGGTAGAAGTTGCTGATATAGTCTGTGATTTATAGGGATATGAATTTAAGATCAAAAATAAAGAATTGAGAGAACAATCATGGCTGAAAACAATGAAAATATAAAAATCACTGTTGTTGAAAAAAGCCAAGGACGCAGGAAGGCTGTGCCCCTGGATGCTGACTGTTGCCAATATGTACATTTCAAAACTTAAGGATGGGCAGACCTTTACCCGTGAAGGACTTTCTGAGAACGCTGTTACATTCTGCTGTCCGGATCCTAGAGTAATGAATATATTTCAGATTGAATATACCGGCAAGATTGAAAAGAACAAGGTTAACGAATAACACGCCATTCTGTTTGACACTAAAAATCCCATGCCAAAATGGTCATGAGCTTAAGTAGATTAGTGGAGGATTGCCTTAGATGTACTTGAACTGACTCTCCATGCTGCGCATGGTATCACGCTCAATGTTATTGATTTCCTTTCTGGCGTCCTCCAGCTCTTTAAGTCTGATTATCTCATCCTTGGCATCGTCAAGTCCCAGGTGCGTGTAGACGCCCATGGTTACTGAGATTTCAGAATGTCCCATGAGGTACTGCAGAGTTTTAGGATTCATTCTTGCTCGGGCCTGATTGCTGCAATAAGTGTGGCGGCATACATGAGGTGTTATTGACGGCATCTGAATTTTGTAGATGTCGTTATACCGCTTAACGGCATGCTGGAACCTGTGCTCCCAGTGCAGAGCCACCTCGGGCATTCCGTCCTTATCCCTTATAAGGAATCCGGCATAACCTTTAACGATAACCTCCGGCAGAGCTGTCGGTCTGTTTTCCACCAGGTACTTAAACATCTGATAGACTTCCTCCGTCATCGGCAGCTTGCGGGTACCGGCACTGGTCTTGTTGGGGCAGATGTCATATTTGCCGGATCTGAATCTCTGCACCTGATGATTGATATCGATTATTCTGTTTTCCAGATCTATGTCCTTTAGTGTCAGACCGCAGAATTCCGATATTCGCATTCCGGTATGAAACAAAATGTAAATTGCCTCATAGTACTTGCAGTAGATGTTGTCGTCATGAATAAATTTAAGAAACTTGTTCATCTGCTCTCTGGTGATGGCGAGTCTTGTTTTTTCAGTGTTG
>CACYVR010000068.1 GCA_902777885.1 uncultured Methanobrevibacter sp. | reverse complement strand
TTTTACAATTTCTGTTGTGTTTAAAACATTGTCTTCAATAATCAAAGGCAGTTCCAAATCATTGGTTGAATAATATGCTGCTGATTCCAGTTTCATTGACGCTTCTCCTTCATATGTTCTTTCGTTACATATGTCAAGGGCTGCTGAAACCGAATCCAGGACTCTTCCGGTACTTGTGGTCACGCCAACATTGATGCCTTTATCAATCTGTTTGAAAATGTTTTTAATTTCCATTTCGCCATATTTGAATTGACCGGAATAATTTTTAATAAGTTCCTCGTCTTTTAAAATGCTTAAAAGCATCCTGACAGGATATTTTGTTGCAAGGTCTCCGCCGGGCATTTTCTGTCTTTCAAGGTGGCCCATTCGCTCATAACTTTTGATGTCTGTATAAAGGATTTCTCCACCCCAGCTTGTGTGGTCATCACCGTATCCTGTTCCGTCAGCAGCTATTACAATCATTTCATCAATTTTATGGTCATTTGCAAGTGCCGCTGCATGTGCATGATGGTGCTGAACGGGCACAACATCCACTCCAAATTCATAGGCCAATTTCGTCGTGAAAAATTGTGGATGTAAATCGCATGCAACTGCATCTATATCACATATCTTGGTAATTCTTTTCATATGCTTGATTGAATTTTTAAGGAAATTGAGGGTCTTCAACTTATTTGTATTTCCGATATGCTGTGATGGGTATGCAATAGCATCAGTTGCAAGACAGAATGTAACATCAAGTTCGGGACCTAATGAGAGGACATTCAAATCGTTAACGTCATAGTTAATTGTGTAAGGCTCTGGAGTATATCCTCTTGAACGGCGAATAAAAGACAGTTCATTATTCCTAAATCTGATTACCGAATCATCACATCTGTTCAATATTTTACGGTTATGAATTAAAGAATAATCGCTGATACCGTTTACAATTTCCGAATTGTCAATCATCATTGGCTCTCCTGGAATGTTTGCTGATGTCATGACATAAGTGTCGATTTTGCCCTCATCAAAAAGCAGATAATGCATTGGGGAATATGGGAGCATGACGCCAATGTTGTGAAGACCTGGAGAGAGGCTTTCCGGAAAGTCATAATTCTCGTTTTTCTTTAAAATAACGATAGGCCTTTTGTTGGAAGTGATAGTTTCAATTTCACGTGAAGTCAAATGGGCATATCTTTTAACGGCATTCAAATCACTGCTCATAACCGCAAATGCCTGATTTGGTCTTTTCAGTCTTGATCTTAATTCGCAAATCGCATCATCATTATACGCATCAACTACCAGATGTGTTCCGCCGATTCCCTTGATGGCTAAAATCTTACCTTCCCTTAACTTGTCCGCACCTAATCTGATGGGATTATCACATTCAATCAATTCATTTTTCTCATAAATCGCCATTTGGGGTCCGCAGTCACTGCAGCATATTGCCTCGCCATGATAACGTCTGTTGGAAGGATTTCTGTACTCAATCAGACAGTCATCGCATAATGGAAACTCATCCATTGAGGTCTTTTCCCTATCATATGGAACAGAATCAATGACGGTAAATCTCGGACCGCAATCGGTACATGCATTAAAGGGATATTTATAGCGTCTGTCTGTGGGATTTCTGATTTCATCAAGGCAGCTGTCACAGATTGCAATGTCCGGTGGAATGACGCTAACACCGGAGTATGAATCTGAACTTTCAATAATCTTAAAATCAGTAAAATTGCTTTCATCAATATCTAAAACTTCAATCGAATCAATTCTAGCTATTGGGGGCAGTTCATTTTGCAATCTTTTAATAAATAACTCAATTTCTGATCCTTCAAGGATAATTTCAACTACATTGCCTAAATTCCTAACATAACCGTTTAAATCAAGGCTTGTGGCCAATCTATATACATAGGGCCTGAAACCTACACCCTGAACAATTCCCTGAGTTAAAATCTTTTTTGCTGTCATAAATATTATAGTATTTAGGCTTAATTATTCATAAGTTTTTTTAATATCTTCAATCTTAAATTAGTAATATGAGGGAAATACTTGAAAAACTAATTAATGAAGAGATTGATATAAAAACGGCAGAAAACCTAATCAAATCCAAAAATATCATGGAATTTGATGAAATTGCCAAATTCGACTCCAATCGTCAGAATAGAACCGGATTTCCGGAAGCGGTTTTTGCACCAAGCAAAGATTATGACGATTTGCTTCTGATTTGTAAAAAATACATTGAAAGTGAAACCTCTCAAAATCTTATTATTACAAAATTGGACAATGAAACCTATGAAAAACTCATGTTTGATTTGTATTTTTCCGATTTGACTTTTGACTATAACAAAAAAGGACAGGTTTTAGTTATCAGAGTCAATGATAAAAAAACAGAACCCTTAGCAAAAATAGGAATTATTACAGCAGGAACATCAGACATTAACATCGCTGAAGAGGCAAAGGTCATTGTCGAGGAAGGGGGATGTGAAGCCATTACATCATATGATATTGGAGTGGCCGGAATCCACAGGTTATTTCCGCAGATTGCCCATATGATTAAGGAAGGTGTTGAAGTGCTGATTGTATGTGCGGGAATGGAAGGTGCGCTTCCTTCTGTGGTTGCAGGACTGGTTGACATACCTGTAATAGCCGTTCCGACTTCAGTTGGATATGGCGTAGGTGAAGGCGGCCGTGTCGCTTTAGATTCAATGCTTCAGTCATGCGCTCCTGGAATTGCAGTTGTAAACATTGATAATGGATTTGGTGCTGCGGTATTTGCTCTTTCTATCGTTAAAAGCAGATAATTAATCATTAGTCTCTTATATGGTGGAGATTAAATTTTTCTTGGAAGCCTTCTGATGGCATCATAAACTCTCATTGAATTATTTTCATCACCGAATAGGAAATATGCTCTGATGCGTTTTTCATATTCCTCTTTTACATTGCAGTTATTTTCCATATATTCGATAATCTGGTCAACCAGTTCGCCTTCGCTTCGGCAAATTTCACCAAAGCCCATCGTTTCGTAATCGAAGTAACTTTCATTTAAGTTGAAGTGATAATCCTTACTGTAGTGGTAATAGACAACGGGCTTGTTTAGATATGCAAAGTCAAAGGCAACAGAGGAATAATCTGTAACTAAAAGTGACCCGTGATTAAAGACTTCCTGATATTTTTCATGCTCATAATCAATTTTAACGTAATTGTTTCTATCAAAAAGGTCGATGAAGTCATATACGTTAGGGTGAGGCTTAAAAATTATTTCATAATCATATTTTTTGGCAGCTTCAATTAATTTTTCGCTGTTAATCAGGGAATTGAACCTCTTGAAGAACTGTGAATTCAAAACGATTTCATTGGATTTGAATTTAAGGTATCTTCTCCATGAAGGCATTATTAGGATTTGTCTTTTGTCCTGCATTTTTTCTAACTTGTCGAATCTCGGAAAGCCAAGCAGCTTGACAACTTCCTTTTTATAGTTATATGGGTATCTGAAAATTGATTTGTATTCGAGCTTGGATGCGGTTAAAAACATTGCCAGGTGTTTGTCATATTCATTAAGCCATGATGAAACGTTATCCTTGGTAATACCGTGCTGCAAGAAAATCGTTGAAGATTTTAAAAGTCCGGCAAAGAAGGGATAATTACCCCAGAACGGATAGATGATGTTGTTGTCCGGGTGTGAAGTAATGATTTTTTCGGCAAATAATGAAATGAAACGGTGCTTGATTGATTTGAAATTCAATACTGTACCGATTTTTTTCAGGTCTTTCATGTCCTTGCTGTCCTTTTTCAAAATGAAGTATTTTTTGATATGGGGATCTTTATCCTTTGCGTAAATAAAGAGCTGTTTTCCATTGTCATCCGCCATGGCGGGCAAGTCCATAAAGAGCCATATCCTTTTATTTTTCATAAACGGATAGGCAAGTAAATACATTATCCTTAATGGAACTCCGGTTTTATATCCCTGTTCACGTTTTCTCATCATGGAACTGATTGTTTTAATTTCCCTTTTAAGCCATTCTTTGGTGCTTTTCTTTTTAATTATGATTTTGCTGTCGTCTTCCAGACATGACAGGTAATCCTTGGTTTTGGCATATCCCACAGTCTTTGAAAAATTGCATGGCCTTGAAAAGTCAATAAAGAAATCGCGCTTGTTAGTTGATTTAAACTTAATTTCATATTCCTTTCTAACATCCAGGGGAATTTCAATTTCAAAAGAGTAATTTGTAGCATATTTGTAGTTGAGACTGTATTTATCCCTTTGCGGGAATTTCAATTCTTTTATCTCAATCTTATCTCCGTTCAGATAGGCTTCAACCTTATTGCCCAGCATTGTTGGCAGGTTGGCCAAAATATGCAGTCTGTTTTCAATAATTTCATAAACATCAATATAAACGGTATTAAGCTTCAGCTTATAGATAACTTCCTTTTCCAGGTCTTTGAATTTCTCTTCATTTTTACGGTCCTTATATTTAAAAAAGATGATGTTTGCCTTTAAGATGTTTTCTATATCCTTCTGTTTCATTATGATGTCGTCATCAATATATTGGATAATTTCGCTGAGCTGTTTTCTTAAGCGTTTAAGTTCCACGACGGTTAAAATATTATTGACTGAGGATATGTCAAACATCCATTGCAGGTCATACATTATGGTATATTGGATAAATGACGGAACGAATCCATATTCCTCAATGCTTTTATCGATTAAAAATTTAAAGTAATGCTCGGCACGTTCGTTAAAATAGGTCTTTTCAATAGAGGAATTATCGATAAGTGAGGATTTTTCTTCCCTTTTCCTATAGTAGTATTTCCCTCCAGTACAAAAACCCATTTTCGGTTTCTTTAAAAGCATCTGGTTAATGAAAACGACATCTTCGGATACTGAAATCCCAGAATCAAATTTCAAATCTCCGATAGATTCCCTTTTAAAAAAACATGATGAGGATGACATCTGGATATGATCCGGATAGTCAAATAAATCAACAACCTTGTCTTTATCATATTTAAAGTTAAGGATGTGTTCCCCTTTTTTTTCACCAAAGAAGTATATTGGAATTGAAACCAAATCTGTTTCATCGCCATATCTGCTGAAAAAGTTCAATATGCTTCTAAAAGTTGTGGATGATACATAATCATCGCTGTCAAGAAAATTGATGTACTTTCCGGTTGCATGCTTAAGGCCAATGTTTCTTGCAGTTGACGGACCTAAATTCTCCTCATTAACGATGTATTTAATATTTTTAGGGTATTTGGCCTTAAATCCTTGACAGATCTGGCCGGTATTGTCTGTACTTGCATCGTTGACAATTATAATTTGAATATTTTTTTCAAAATCAATAGTTTGGTTTATTAAGCTATTAATGGTTTTTGAAATCCATAAATCTGAATTATATGCTGCAATAACAACAGAAAATTTGAATTCATTCATTTAAAAGCC
>CACYVR010000067.1 GCA_902777885.1 uncultured Methanobrevibacter sp. | reverse complement strand
TTATTATAAACGGAGGAAATACATGCTTCTATTAATTAGTCCTATAAACCATGAAGAAGCTCTTGAATCTATTAAAGGTGGAGCAGATATTGTTGATGTAAAAAATCCTAAAGAAGGATCTTTGGGTGCTAATTTCCCTTGGGTTATTAAAGAGATTAGGGAATTGACTCCTGAAGATAAGTTAGTTAGCGCTACTTTGGGTGATGTGCCTTATAAACCAGGTACTGTTTCTCTTGCAGCAATGGGTGCTCACGTTTCCGGAGCAGATTATATCAAGGTAGGATTATACGGAACCAAAAACTACGATGAAGCTGTTGAAGTTATGAAAAATGTATCTAAAACTGTTAAAGATGTAAGTCCGGATACCATTGTTGTGGCTGCCGGATATGCTGATGCTCATCGTGTTGGTGCTGTTGATCCTATGGAAATTCCAAAAATAGCTCATGATGCAAACTGTGATTTAGCAATGTTGGATACTGCTGTCAAAGATGGCCATACTTTATTTGATTATTTGGATATTGATAAATTAACTGAATTTGTCGAAGAAGCTCATAGTTATGATTTAAAAACCGCTCTTGCAGGGTCTGTTAAAAAAGACCAATTAAAACCATTACATGATATTGGTTGTGATGTTGTTGGTATTAGAGGAGCTGCCTGTGTTGGCGGTGACCGCAATACCGGTAAAATACATCATACTGCTGTAGCTGAGTTAAAAGAATTATGTGATTCCTTTTAAGTGGGTGTTTTAATGTTTTCTAAAAAAGTTCAAGAAGCTAGATTGTCTTTCACATTTGATGATTTCTTGCTTACTCCTAACGCAAGTCGTGTAGAGCCAAAGGATATTGATACTACCGTTGAATTGTCTAAAGGTATTAAGTTAAATATACCTATTTTAAGTGCTGCTATGGACACTGTTACCGAATCAGACCTTGCTATAGCTATGGCGCAGGAAGGTGGTATCGGAGTAATTCACAGAAATATATCATTGGAAAAACAAGTTGAAGAAGTTAAAAAAGTAAAATCTGCAGAAGATATAACCATTCGTGATGTCGTAACAATTACTCCGGATTCAACTATTCTGGATGTACAAAATAAAATGCAGGACGAATTGATTAGTGGTCTTCCTGTTGTTGATGGTGATAAGATTATTGGTATTATCTCTAAAAGAGATATCAGACCAGTTTTAAAGTCAGAACCTGATAAAACAGTTAAAGACATTATGACTTCTGATGTTGTCACTGTTGAGGAACCAATTACTGCTGAAGAAGCTTTAAATATTGCTTATGAAAACAAAGTAGAAAGATTACCTGTTCTTCATGATGGCAAATTGGTTGGAATTATTACAATTAAGGATATTTTAAATCAGGCACAGTATCCGAATGCTGCCCGTGATAAAAAAGGTGAGTATCTGGTTGCAGCTGCTTGTGGACCATTTGATTTGGAACGTGCAATGGCTCTTGATGAAGCTGGTGCGGATATAATTTCAATTGACTGTGCTCACGCCCATAATTTAGATGTTGTTGATTACACTCAAACCATTAAAGAAAATATTGATGCTGAATTATGTGTTGGTAATATTGCAACTGCTGAAGCGGCTGAAGATTTAATATCTAAAGGCGTTGATGCCTTAAAAGTAGGTATTGGTCCGGGTTCAATGTGTACTACCCGTATTGTTGCAGGTGTTGGTGTACCTCAGCTCACTGCAATTTCTGATGTTGCTGATGTAGCGGCTGATTCAGACATTCCTGTTATTGCAGATGGTGGTATCAGATATTCCGGTGACGTTGCAAAAGCCATTGGTGCCGGTGCAGATGCGGTAATGTTGGGTAATTTACTTGCAGCATCTTACGAAGCTCCTGGTGATGTTGTTGTTATGAATGGTAAACAATATAAAAAATATCGTGGAATGGGATCCATGGGAGCTATGACCAGTGAATTTGATGGCGGTGCTGACAGATACTTCCAAGGTTCTAAGAGTAAAATGAACCACACAAAATATGTTCCTGAAGGAATTGAAGGTGCAGTACCTTATAGAGGAACAGTTTCAGAAATTTTATTCCAATTAGTTGGTGGTTTAAAATCTTCAATGGGTTATTGTGGAGCTGAAGATATTGCTGACATGCAGAAAAAAGCTAAATTCGTAAGAATTACCAGCAGCGGTATTAAAGAGTCACATCCTCATGATTTATTAATCACTAATGAAAGCCCTAATTATCACTCTTTTGATTAGGATATTAGGTTAATATTTGATGGTATTTTTGAGAAAATCCATTAATTTTCTTAAATTTTCCATTAACTTTAAATATAATGTAATACAATATTATTACATTAGATAATTTTATGATTGTTTTTAATCATGGTAAATCTAATGGATTTACATTTTTATTATTATTTTTATTGAATGGAGAGAAATTAAAATGGCAAGAACTAAAAAAGTTGGTATTACAGGTAGGTTCGGTGCAAGATACGGAAGAAAAGCAAAAAGATCTGTTAAAATCATCGAAGAAAACATGAAGAAAAATCATGTTTGTCCTAAATGTGATAGACCTTATGTAAAAAGACAAGCTGCTGGAATTTGGAAATGTAGGAAATGTGGTGCAGTATTCACCGGTGGAGCTTATGTTCCTCAAACCCCTATGTCAAAATCTGCAGCACGTAGTATCAGAGATATTAAAATGGAGGAATAGTCCTTGTATAAGTGTCCACGTTGTGGAACAGAAGTAGATCAAAAAAGCTACATGGACAATAAATGTCCAAATTGTAGATACAGGATTTTATTTAAAAATGTTCCAGAAGTAACCCGTTGGGTATCTGCAAGCGTTCCTGATGGGAATATGGTCAACAGAGTCGGCCTTAAAAAATAGATTTAAATCAAGATTTCTATCTTGTTTTATCTATAATATTTTTTTACTATTTTTGATTTAAATGTTAATTTCAACTTCTAGAAAGCCTTCTCAA
Organism: uncultured Methanobrevibacter sp.; assembly: GCA_902777885.1. GTDB lineage: Archaea > Methanobacteriota > Methanobacteria > Methanobacteriales > Methanobacteriaceae > Methanocatella. The sequence goes on along the minus strand of CACYVR010000067.1, from coordinate 2,485 downwards.
AAAACAAGAAAGTTTTGTAAAAATTTAGCTCATGCAACATATTCCACCTCCGTTAATAGGGGAAAAATGAATATGAGAGAACTTTTATTAAAAGCTCTTGATGAAGATGAAGTTAATTTGGCTATTGTTAATGAGATTAAAGGAAATCCAAGTAGAATTACATTTTATTCCAATAAAGGAGATGTATTGCTTACTATTTTAATTAGTGTTACAACTACAAACGAAAGGCTTAATATTTCTCCTTCCCAATTGAAAATAGTTAGTGAAGTTCAAAAATTAAACTGTTTAAGTGATATTTTAGGATTTCAATTGACTGATAAGGCTGATGAAAATTACATTCATATTACTGGTGGATATGAGGACTTAATAGCTAAAATAAACTTTATTAATAAATTTGGAGATAAAACTGATTTTCAAATTAATATTAAAAAGATTTTAGATAAAAATGATTGATAATAGTCCTTTAGAATCTGTAAAAAGTCAAATCAATATTGAGTTTGATAATTCAACTCAGGCAAAAATTATTTATGATTCGATTATTTTAGAATTTCAAACTGCTCCTGATTACAGATCATCTATGAATTTAACTTTAGATGACAATATCATTATTATTGATATTGACGCTCAGGATTCAACATCATTTAGGGCTTCTGTTAATTCCGCTATTAAGTGGATTAATTTATCATTACAAATAAATAATTTAACAAATATATAAATTAAAAGGTGATTATATGGAAATTCCTGAAAATATACAACAGCAATTAAATCAGTTTCAACAGTTACAACAACAAGCTCAAGCTGTAACTATGCAAATTCAAACTGTAGAAGTTCAAATTCAAGAAACTGAAAAAGCATTAGAAGAATTGAAAAAAACTGATGAAAATACTGAAGTATTTAAACAAGCAGGTAATTTACTTATTAAAGTAGATTATAAAGAAGCTTTAGATGATGCTGAAGATAAGTTAGAAACTCTCAAGTTAAGAAAACAAACTATGGCTCGCCAAGAAGAAAGAGTCATGAAAAAACTTGAAGAAATGCAAAGCACTATTCAAGCAGCTATGCAAGGAATGGCTCCTAATGGAGCTTAATTTCTATTCTTTTTTTAGATTTACATGTCCAAACTTAAAAAATTATCTTCTCAAGATTTAAATACAATTTCAACAGATTTTGGTGAAATCCTTGAAGTTGAAGTTTCTAAAGTTATTTCAACTAAGGAACTTGAAGATCTTGATTTGGATATTGAACTCAATTATGAAAATAATCAATTAGATGTTGATGTCGATTTAGGCGTTTCATTTGATGAATTATCTGAAATTAATCAGGATATGTTAAATGAAGCTGTTGAAGAGGCTTATTTAAAGTTTGATTCATATATTGATGATAATTTCAGAGAATAATTATTTTTTTTAAACCTCATTGTAATACTTTTTACTATTTTTTTCATATTATAAGTAATACTTTTTTATCAAAAAGTATTTATATTATTAAAACAAACTATAATATAGTTTGAAGTTAATTAAAAATGATAGCTTAGCAAACGGATGAACACAAAAATTTTTTCTGTCTTTCAAAATTCCCTCTTTCAACTTCAAACTTTTTTTTCTTATTTTTTTATGTATGGTATACAATTTTGCTTTACTTTTTTCAATCTTGTTTTCATAGGTATTTTGTTTCAAAGGGATATTTTCTTTTGTTAAATTACTTTTTCAAGCCAACTTTATTGTTTTTTAATTTTTTTAAAGTACTATTTTTTAAAAAATGCATTTTTTATTGTTTTTTATTATTTTTTATTTAATAAAATTTAATTATTTTATATTATTGTTTATAATTTTTTAATATTATTGGATTTAATTAATTCAAGTATAATTTAATTTTTTTAAATTATGGATAACTTTATATACTATGATATTATACATATTATACAAGAGTTAAAAATTATATTTTTTATACTCTCCCTAAATTGATCATTATTTTTAGTTTTCAAAAAATTAGGCTAAAATTTATTTTTAGTCTAATTTTCCTCCTATTGTTTTTTTGCTTTTTTTAAAATATTAAATACTTCCTTAATTAATATTATATATTAAGGTGATAATTTGATTAAGAAAATACCTGTTTTAGATTTGAAAGATGGTCAGGCGGTAAGCGGTAAATCCGGCTTAAGGGATACATATCAACCATTGCAAACAGTATTTGCACCATCATCCAATCCTTTAGAAATTGCTCAAGGATTGAAATTGAACGGTGCAGATGAACTTTATATTGCAGATTTGGATTTAATTGAAAGCAATGGTCACAATATTAATGATATAAAAATGGTAAACACAATCCTGCCTGTAATTTTGGATGCTGGAGTCAAAAATGCCGAATCATTTACTTTTTTCTTGAATTATGCTTTTAAAGTTATTGTTGCAAGCGAAACATTGGAAAGCCTGGATGAATTGTATGAAATTTGTAAAAAATATCCAAAGGAAAGAATTGTCATAAG
>CACYVR010000066.1 GCA_902777885.1 uncultured Methanobrevibacter sp. | reverse complement strand
TTGCTGCCCAAAACGGAATAGATTGAGCTGCCCCCCTCATCGTCAAAATTGTTGATGAATGTGACGTTGACCGTTTTCAGCGTGGTGTTGTAGAGCATTATTGCAGACCTTCCGCTGTTATTTAAAATCAGATTACTGATTGTTGCGTTGGCGTTTTCAAATCTGAAAATGGTGGCCTTGCCTGCCCCGTCTATTGTCCTTCCGTTTCCGTTTATTATCAGTTCACTGTCCTTGGGAGTCGTTATGTAGATTCCCTCTACATACATTCCTTCCGTTTCCGGAGAGAATTTGTAGTCTTTTTTAAGCTCTATGCTGCCTGATTCGGGAATGTCATTGTCAAGGTCTGAGAAATTTCCCTCATCCGGAACAGATAGAGTGCTTTGAGTTTCGTTGACATCTCCTGCGCTTACCATGCTGATTGAAAGGGCCAGCAGAAGCAGGCATGCCAAAATAATTTTATATATTTTCATATCATACCTCAAAAAATTATTTACAATATATGATATATCTAATCAGATATATAATATTGTATATAATTCGTTGAGGATAATGAATATTTAAGAGTGTTGGCAGAAATTATTGAGCTTTAAATTTAATTCAATTTTTATCCTATTTTTTCTATTTTTATTAAATTTTGTTCAATTTTAATTTGTGTAAATTTTTTTCCATGAATACTTACTATTTTTTAAATTAATCCTCTTGTTGCAGGTAATTTAATCTAATATTTTATTAAAATTGCTAATATTTAATTTTAATACTATATTACTAATTATTCTAACTATAAGTTATTTAAATCTATTTATATTAGAAATAACAAATATATAATTAATTATAGTTAAATCTATAATTATTTAATCCAATATAGGAGTTTTTAATTGATATGATTTTGAATAACTATATTTTGAGCGATAAAAGCAGGGAAATAGAAGAAATGGAAGATGAATTTCAACTAATGTATCTTGCATCAACAATCGTTGATGGTACTTTTAATTTCTTTAAAATCGAACGAAAAATTTCCAATGTTGGAAAACCACCTTTTGACCTCAAAGATATGATAAAACTAATTTTTTATGGATATATAAATAAAATAACAAGCACTGTGGAACTGGCTTATAATGCAAAGTACAATCACTTGTATAATTTAATTTCACATGCCATAGAACCAAGTGACAGAACAATACGTGATTATTGTAAGTATTTTCAATCAATTTACCAATTAATTATGAGTTTTATCCTAATTGTGGCCAATAGAATTGGATTAACAGATTTTGAACATATTGCAATTGATGGAACAATAAAAAATGCTTACAATTCTTCATTCAATATAATCAAAGAAAAGGACATCAGTTTATTAATAAAGCATTATATGGTCGAAGAATTAACTAAAGATGAAATTAAAAAGCTTAGACGAACAGCACGAAAATTTTTAGACGATAAATCAAAAACTGATGAAGAAAAAATTGAAATTCTTTTTCATTGGTGGCAGCTGTTGGATTATTCTGGTCAGGTGTCGTTGGCTTTGAATGATCATGATGCTCGACTGATGAAAGTTAAAGATAATGGGCAAAAGTATCCTAAATTTTCATTTAACATTCAATTGGGCACTGATACCAAATCGAAGTTAATATGTGGAGTTAATGCAGTTCAAAATCCCACGGATCATTATCAAATTCCTGCATTAATGAATCAAATCCTCGTTAATTTACAAATTAAACCCCAAAAAATTAGCGCGGATACAATCTATTCAACACTAGCAAATTTGCAATATCTCGAGGAATTAGGTATAACTGCTTTAATTCCAACAAAACAGAAAACAGCAAAATAGAGAGAATTCAGGTAATCTACCTGACAATCCATTTGCTATAGATTATTTTGTTTTTGATGAATATAAAAATGTTTTCATTTGTCCCAATAATGAAGAATTAACTCTTGATGGAGCATATAATGCTCCACAAGAAAAAGGTGGGGGAAATAAAATCAAATTGGTCTATTCCAACTATCAAGCCTGCAAAAATTGCAAATATAAAGGAAAATGCTACACATCTAATCATAGAACAATAACTAGGTATGTTCATGAGGTTACTTACAAAGTTGAAAGATTAATGTCCACTAAAGATGGAATAAAAGACTATAAGTTACGTTCAAAGACTGTTGAAGCACATAATGGGACTTTCAAAAGAATTTACAACTATGATTGCCTTCCAATAATTGGATTAAAAAGAGTTCAAAACCTAATGTTCACAATTGTAGCTTCCTACAACTTAATAAGATTGTTTAATCTTATTAAAGTGAATAAAATGGATTTACACTCAGTAATTAGTTCAATAAAATTCATATCACTAACTTAAAAAAATATTAAAAAAATCTAATGGAGTAAATGAAAAATGTTCAAAATCTAATAATTTCTGCCAACACTCTTTAATCAGTAAAAAAAAATAGTGTGCCACGGACATGCCGTGGCCAAAAGCTGATTGATTATTCTCTTCTGTAGAGCGCATATGCAAGGCCTGCAAGTGAAACCGCAAGAACTCCTAGAAGCACAGGATTACCTGTGTCATGTTTGACGGTTTCATTATCTTCTGTTTCGTTGTCGGCCTGATCTTCAGCCGGAACTTCCTTGGTTGTTGTGGTTGTTATGACTTTTGTTTGAGTTTTAGGAGCGTCAGGCGCATTGTTTTTAGGCTCATTGGTGGATGGCTCCTTGTTGTCCGGGCCCTTGTCGGATGGAGTGGCGTTTTTGTTTGTGCCGTTATCCTTCAATGTGTTTGTAATCACAAAACCGTCGCTGACATTTCCTGAAACGCTTGCCTCATATCCGTCGGGAACATCCTTCTCGACAACCTCATATGTTGAATCCTGTGAAATTGGGATATCCACTGTGGCCTGCCAGCCGTTTTGCTCGGTTATTTGTCCTGTCTCTGCTTCCTTGCCGTCAACAAGAATGGCAAAGCTGATTGAGGAAGGCCTTTTGCCTGCCGCATTGCTGTCATCCCATACCTTTGTGATTGTGATTCCTCCGGCACCTACAGCATTCTTGTCCTGACTTGCCTGCATGCTTCCGGAATCCTCAACGGCAATTGCATCATTCTTAATGTGGCTCTGGGATTCACCCTTGGAGTTGTCAGTTGCCACAGAGTCATGAGTGTTGTTTACAGCGGTCACAATGGAAACTGAAACTAACGCCAAAATGAGCAATGCTAAAATTAATGTTATTTTTCTGTTCATATCACACCTCTCTAAATTGTTATGTGTGATATTTATGGTGTTAATGATATTTAAAAATAGTTAATAAAAAAAAGAAATGGAAAGTAGGTAATTTTACTTACCTGCTTTTGTATTGTTAAAGTTTATGTTAAACAGCATCACACCGTTTTCTGAGTGCACAGGCTCGAATATGTTCTGGTTGGCACCGCCGTAGAAGTACAGCTTGGTAAACATTGAGTTTTCAAGGTGCTTGTCCATAAGTATCGGAGTGTACTCATTGTTTTGGCCCATTAAAAGCATTGTGAAGTTGCCGTCATCAGCGCCTTTGATGGACTCGTTTTTCATGAGGTATCCGTCTTCGATTACTATTAATCTGGAAATCTTGTACGGATTGTACTCGGTGTCGTTGATCTTGAGCGGTTCGCCGGTTTCAGTGTATACTGAATCCACATGAGCGTTAGTGGTATTGTTTCCGGAACCTTTCTCGATTACAGCGTTGACTGTCATTCCACCTTGTTCCTGCAGTGTGAGTGTGCCGTTTTGGTTAGGGCCAACTTTTACTGAATCATAAGGCATTACGTAGTTGTAGTTTTCGGATGTCTGGTTATCGAAGTTCCATGCACCGAAGTAGCTCCACCATCCCGCCTTGACAATCATATCGCTTGATGCGACAAACGTTACAGGCCGTGGATTGTCAGGGTGAGTGTATCCAACTATCTCTTTTGCCTGGTCTGCATTCAGGTTGTATTTGGTTGTCAGTTGCTTTTGGGCGTCACTTGATGTTCTTGGAAGGATGTCAAGCAGTATGTCCACTGATTTTCCAGGAGAGTCTGTGATTTCGATTAGTTTGTTGACCGCACGGTCACCTGATGAATCCAGCATTCTGAATATTCCTGCGGAAAGCTCCAGGTCGTCCGTCGTCATCGCCTTACCCAGCCAGAAGGCACGGTCCCCTGTCTGGGAACCTCCGTCGAATGTTACCTGCCTGTCGGCTGCAACTTCGAAGAGGTAACCGAAGTCCCACCAGGATGTGATTACTGTATCGTTGTCCTGGGTGTCTCCAATCCATTCCATTGCGTTCCACATGTAGTCCTGTGTACCCGGAATAACACCGTTTGAGGTCTGGAATGCTCCGCACACGCTCGGAGTTACAAGTGCAATGACCATGGCTACAATTAGAACATATTTCTTGATTGGAACATGTTTCTTGTCTGCTGAATTGTCCTTGAGTGCGTAGATGCTTGCAAGTCCGATTGCTGCTATTACAGCAAATAATGCAATACCGTATACGGTGTTTATTGTTGCAAGAGGCACAGCTGCTAAAAATGCGCATAGAAGCACTGCAACGGTAAGCCAGTTGTCATTGTTGAGCCTGTTTTTGATATAGTCACAGGCATATCCGACAAATATTCCTGCAAGTAATGCGAAAGGAAGTACGATTGTGGTAATGAACCTTGAACCTCTGGATACAGCAAGAGCAGTTACTACTACCCATGCAACGAATAGTGTTGCATAAAGTATTGTCAGTCTTTTGCTTGAAAGCACTTCATTTTCCCCGCCGAATTTCAAATCTGCCAGTGAGAATTTGAATTTGCGGCTGTTGTCAAGCTTTTCAGCTGCAGAAACCCTTTTACCTTTTTGGGCTTTGCCTTTTTCAACAACAGGTTTTTGCCTTACTTTTCTGAATTTCCATGCCCTTGAAACAAGGATGTAGAGTACAACCAATGCTGCAAAGAATACTGCGATACCACCGATACCGTTGATGAAACCGTCTGTACTTGCTAAAAACATTGATGTCATTCCTGCACCAAGCATGCTTGGCATTTGCATCTCTGCAACGGAAATAAGTACGTTCGGGAATCCACCTACAACAACGGATGCGGATTGCAAGTTGAGCAGTCCGAATACTTGACTAAATATTCCAAGTACCCCATCAACGCCTCTGAATACTGCAAGGCCTGCAAATGCGATTACAGCAATTGCCACAATTGACTGGAATTCCTTGTTATGAATTATCCATTGCAGGATATTTGGATATTGGTCCCTGTCTGAATCAATATTGAATACGAATGATATAATCAGATACACTACGGCAAAGAATCCCATCAGTGCAACGTAAAAGATCCATCCAGACCATTGTTGGGAGAATAACCCAATTGAAATAACAGATAATATCGCAAATATGACTTTCCATATCCAGTTGTCGCTTCGAATCGATTCAACGAAGAATAATATGAAGAACAGCGAGAATATGTAATAGAACATATCTGTATCGAAAAATCCTGGGAATGTGTGCGCAAAGTAGTTCGGAGCAAGTGCAATCAGCAACGTTGCAACTATCGCCCCATAATCATTGGTCAGTCTTCTTGAAAAGATAAACGCCGGAACCACACATAATGTGGATATGATTGCACCTGTCCAGAATGCTACTTCCTTAACTGACATGTGCCATCCAAGGAAATTGTTAGCCATGTCATGCATCCATGACGTCAGGTATACGATACCCAGCTCGTAATTAATCTTATTACCGTCCGGGGCATACCTGTGCATATCCCATTCGCTGCCGTTTACCATTTCATCTCCCACATAGCCGTGATCTACATAATCGTTGGTCAACCTGTAGTTATAGTATGAATCCATTTCACTGAAATAAGGAAGACCTGATGCGTCGGTATATAATGCTTTACCGTCAGCATCTAAGCTATTTAAATCAGCTGCAGGAGTTTTTAATGCAAATACAATAGCCATAATGATTAAAACAATGATAATCCCTTTGCCTATTGTAAATAAAGTTTGTCTATTCATTAAAATCCTCTGTCTAATTTTTTAGTTAAAATTATAAGATGTGAATAAAAATAATTTTGCAAAGAAAAATATTTTTATTGGTTTATATTTATGGTGCTACTATTATTAAAATATTATGTATTGATTTATCAATACTTTAAAAAATGATGAGAATTAAAATAAAATTAATTTTAATTACAGTATTCAGGATAAGTTGAGTGTGCATACATTACTACACCCCACTGAATCGTTTTAAGTAAGGAATTTTGCTTACAATATACACCGGCAGCCATGAAAGGAATATTAACGCTATGAACATCGGTAAAAACAATAAATTAGAATGCGGATTGACAATAGATAATGCCTTAAGCACCATAACATGTGAAAAATACATTCCGTAACTGCAAATGCTTATTGAAAATATTATCCTTCCGATTGCATTATTTTTAATATGCTCAAAAGAGGTCATATTATCAATGGACTTGATAAATATGAAAAATGAAGCTGCAATGAAAACCATCGGAACATTCTGATAGATCAATTGGATCAATCCCAGGTTAGCATAATCTATGTAAACATATACTCCCAATGAAATTAAAAGAGATGCAAATGAGATAATGCATAATTTTTTATCGGAAATATTGAATTTTTTATTGTTTAAATAATAACCCAAAATCGGATATCCTATATATCCTGCAAAAAAGTCCAGATTGAAATTGGTGAACAAGGGATATGAATTGAATGTTTTAAAAATCATGGTAACAAACCAGATTATCAGGAAATATTTCATTCCGATTTCCCCATATTCCTTTAAAAATGTATTAAGAATAGGTATGGCCAAATAAATTCCAATCAATGTCCAAAAATACCATGTAACTGAAAAATCTCCAATAATAACAGGTATTATCATTGAATACTCATGGAAGATATAAAGTCCAATTACCAACAGTGCTACCCAGAATATAAATGGATAAATTATTCTTGTGAACCTTTTTTTTAAAAACAGAGACAGGTCATAATCCTTATTAAGCAATAATGCTCCACTAATCATCAGAAATATAGGCACACCCATTCTTCCGATATCATGGAGAACATATTTTCCAATAACCTGCAAAGGAGTGTTCAAGGGACCATAAAATATGTCCATATGACATAATAAGACTGCAATAATTGCAAAAGCCCTTAAAAAATCATAATAAAATATTCTTTCTTTCTTATGCATCATATTTAATCTGTTTTTAATCATTAATATTTTTATCTGATAAT
>CACYVR010000065.1 GCA_902777885.1 uncultured Methanobrevibacter sp. | reverse complement strand
TTTACTGACTTAAAATCAAAAATAAAGACAATTTTACTATAAAAATAAGAAAAATAAGAAAAAATATCAATAATCTAAATTATTGACAAAGTCCTTAAATAACTATCACATATCTTCATTTTTTTTATTATTAACTCTACATTTCTTAGAATATTTTCTATATTATTTTGGAAAGTGTTATGTGGTTATGTGAAGTGATATAAGATACATATTTCTGATTGATAAGGTTTTAATGGATGTTTTTTTTTATTTGGTAGTTTTTGATGGCAAAAGAAGAGAAAATAATACAAAAGATGAAAGAATTTGAATCTCCTAAAGTACATCTGTTAAAACAAATTTTAGAGTAGATAATGAGACTGAACGTCAAATTAAAAAAATAATTAAAACAATCAAATGATTTATTGACAAACCCCTTAATATTATTTAATACTTCACATCCACCAATATCTGGAACGTAGAAATAATTTCCATAATATGAAAATTTTGGAGTAATATCTATTTTTTCAACAGATTTTTGATTATTGTAGAAATAATTTCCATAATATGAAAATTTTGGAGTAATATCTATTTTTTCAACAGATTTTTGATTATTGTCCACAACTACGATTCTTTGTTCTACTGTTTCCCCATAGAACATATAACAGTCAACAACATATTCAAAATCACGATCCAATTGTGATTTTGATAACGGCTGTTTATGAAATTCGATATTAACATATCCATTTTTACCCTTCAACAAAATATCCATCGATTTAACATCCTTGCCTGGAGAGAAAATTTCACAGGATATAACTTCATACTCATCATCAGGCAATTCCACAATTGGAATCAATGCGTTTGTGAATGCATGAGTAGCTATTTTTAGAATCGAATCATATTTGTTTTTAACGGAATTATCTACTTGCATTCTGATACTATCACCACCAATATTTATCAATGAATAAATGTCGACAAATACAAATTGACAATGAATTATTGGTTATATTGATTATATAAATTTAATTGTTGTCTAATTATAATTTTACTTTCTTAAAACAATTTTTTAATGAAAATAGAACTTTTAAATAAGATAAAAAAATTAACATATGGGAAAAGTATTCACACAAGAAATTTATTAAAGTTTAAAAATTAGTAAAAACATAATTTTAATATTAAAGATTATTTTTTAATTTAGGAGAATTATTAATGAGTCGTATTTCAATACTTGACAAGGACAGATGTCAACCGAAAAAATGTGATTATCTTTGTATCAGTTACTGTCCAGGCGTTAGAATGGATGAAGACACCATAGTTATAGACGAAGATACAAAGAAACCTTTAATATCAGAGCAGTTGTGTGAAGGCTGCGGTATATGTACTAACAGATGCCCATTTGATGCGATCAGCATTATTAACTTACCGGAAGCCGTTGGAGATCCAATACACAGATTTGGTCAAAACCAGTTTGAATTGTTTGGACTTCCAAGTCTAGAAGAGGGAACCGTACTTGGGCTTTTAGGACCAAACGGTATCGGTAAATCCACGATAATGAATATACTGTCTGGAAACCTAATTCCAAACTTCGGAGACTTTGAAAACCCTCAGGAAAATTGGGATAATGTAATAGAATACTACAAGGGATCTTCACTTCAGACATATTTTTCAAAACTGTCAAATGGGGAAGTTAAAGCTATATTAAAACCGCAGATGGTAGACCAGCTTCCAAAAGTTGTTAAAGGTAAAGTAAAAGACTTGCTTGAAAATGTAAATGAAAGAGGCAAGCTCGAATATGTCTGTGAGGAATTGCAGCTTGAAAATGTGCTGGATCGAAAAATGGAAAACCTGAGTGGTGGGGAACTTCAAAGAGTTGCAATAGCAGCGACCGTCCTAAGAGAAGGTGATTTCTATTACTTCGATGAACCTACATCATGGCTGGATGTATCCCAAAGGCTCAATGCAGTAAAAGTAATCAGATCACTTGCAGAAGAGGGTAAAAGCGTTTTAGTAATTGAACACGACCTTGCTACACTCGATGCGCTATCAGACAACATCCATATTTTATATGGTACTCCTGGAGGATATGGTGTTGTATCCGGTAGAAAAGGTGTAAGAATAGGTATTAATGCCTACATCAACGGATTCTTATCAGAAGAAAATGTGAGAATACGCAGAAACCCGATTGAATTTACGATAAGACCACCAACCCCCGAAGATGAAGGCGAAGCAATTGCAAGTTATTCAGACATTTCAAAAGATTACGACGGATTCAAATTAAGTGCGGATGCAGGAGATATTTTTTATGATGAAATAGTAACTGCATTTGGCTCAAACGGTATCGGTAAAACCACTTTCGCAAAAATGCTTGCAGGCGTTGAAAAGCCAACAGCAGGAGAAGTTGATGAAGAAGTTACAATAGCATATAAACCACAATACCTGGTAAGTGACTTTGAAGGAACGGTAAGTGACTTTTTATACATGAATGCACCCAGTTATGGAAGTAAAATCTTTGAAAGCGAAATAATGACCCCATTTGCACTTGAAGAAATGCTTGACAAGAAAGTTTCTAAATTAAGTGGCGGTGAACTTCAAAGATTGGCCATAGCTGCAACATTATCAAAAGATGCTGAAATATATCTTTTTGATGAACCGACTGCATTTTTAGATGTTGAACAAAGATTAATAGCTGCAAAAGTTATTCGTAAAATGGTTGAAAGCAGAAATGCCGCATCACTTATTGTAGACCACGACATCGTATTTATCGATTATATATCTGATAGGGCTATGGTATTTAACGGTACGCCTGGTCTTGAAGGTCATGCATCAAAACCAACTGATTTGAGAACATCAATGAATGAATTTTTAGGAAATCTCAACATTACTTTCAGACGGGATAAGGAAACAAAACGTCCAAGAGTTAATAAGCTGGACAGTTATCTTGATCGTGAACAAAAAGAAAAGGGAGAATATTACTACTTATCCGATTAGATAAGCAATATTTTCCAATTAACATCACCATTTATTTTATATTCTAAAAAATAGCTAAACCTTGTGAAAAATTATTGGTTTATAAAAATAATAGCTATTAAAGAGACAGATAAGCTTTAATAGCTATTGTAGACAGTGAAAGAAATCTTATATTACATAAATATTTCTTTTTTTTAATTATCCAAATATTGACAGGAAAAAATTAGCAATATTAACTGGTTATGCCAACAATCAATATTACCGGCCAATGATGAATTTATCAATATATAAGATAATTAAACGAAAAATAATCAAAATATTCTCTATTTTAACTATCTTTCTAACATTAGTGATTTACCCACTAATCTTAGAAAAACAATTTTGAGAGGGAGAGTAAATAGCTGAATTATAGCCATTTACTCTTTGTTGATTATTCCATGTTAATCTAATTCTAATGGGCCCAATTTTGAAAGGGTTTTATGAAACTCCTCCATTGTTCTTTGGAATTTTTCTCCTTCAGATGCAGAAATCCATTCATAACGGAATCTTTCTTTTTCAATTCCAAATTCTTCAATTATGTCCTGAACAATTTTTGCTCTTCTAGACCATTTGTAGTTTCCAGCATCATAATGGCAGTCCCCAATGTGACAACCTCCTACAAATACTCCATCAGCTCCTTCTTCAAAAGCTTTAAAAATCATAGAAGGATTGATTCTTCCAGAACACATTACACGAATAATCCTAACGTTTGGAGGGTATTGCATACGTGCAGTTCCTGCAGTATCTGCACCCCCATAACAACACCAATTACATAATAATCCTACAATTTTTATTTCATCAGACATTAGATCACCTCATAATTCAACTTTATCTGGACTGTATAACGGAGGTTTAATATCATCTGAAACTCCAGCTACATAACCAGTTCTATCATAATATTTTTTCTGCAATTTATCAAAAATTAATGAAACAGGAATATCCATCGGACAGACATCATCACACTGACCGCAGTCAATACAGCTAAAACTCATATGGGACAATCTCACACCCTGGAATGCAATTGGACTAGGCGGAGTGCTGATATCATCTTTGAAATAAGATTTGTTTAACTCACAATTTTCATGACACCAGCATATTGGACAGACATCCCTACAAGCGTAACATCCAATACATCTGTTCCAGGCATCCATAGCTTCAGCATCGCCAAATTTGGCATTTTGAACTTTTTTAGCCATTTTAATCATGATGTTTTCAACTTTTGACCTTGCTTCAATAGACTGTTCAGACGGATTTTTAGTTTCTATAAATCCTTCTTTTTTAGCACCATCAATTAATTCCTGGCCTTTATCATCATTAATTTCAATAAATGTCCAGCCATCTTCAGCTCCCCAGTTACCACAGGCAATATTTGCTTTTCTTGGGATTTTAACATCACATCTTTGACAATTATTACGTCTGCCGTATCCTTCTTTTTCCAAATCGTGGATTTTAACACCTTTTTCAGAACCGTCTGCAAGTTCTACTATAAACTGACCTTTGTCAATTTCTTCACTTACAACATCGTCCGGATTAATATCATAGAATAAGTCAATCATTTTACGACCGACAATTGGTGATACTGTTCCTCCACAGTTCAAACCGACAGTATAGATTTTTTCCGGATCAATTTTGTGTCTTTTAATCAGCTCGTCAATTGATCTAATATCACATGGTTTTACTGAAACAGCAACCTTTTTATCTGAAAAATATTTTTGAATGATATTTCCTATCATTGTAGGTGCACAGTGATATGAACCTGCTGTTGAAATTAAATCTTCTGAATTTGTGATGAGAGTTGGTACACCATCATATATGTCATCTTCAGGACGTAATGCTAAAACACCGTCAACAATACCGTTATCCAGCAAATATTTGAAAATGCTTGTAACCGCACCACCGCATTCACCGGCTTTAAGTATTGCATCATCTTTAGATTTGGCTAAAACATAACTCATAAAATCACTCCATTTCACCATTTATTTTATTAATAATTTCGTCAATACCCATGTTTTCACAAGACTCATAAACTGATTTGAATTCCTGAGTTAATCCTTCTGAATTAGTAAATGATCCGTCACATTCCAACCATGATTTGACAGGAACAACAAAGTCAGAAATCTCAGTAGTATCATTTTTATAAGGTGAAAATGAAACAATTGTATTAATTGATTTAAAGTCAAAATCAATGTCGTTTACAATATCATCATTAAAAACCAGTAAAACTTCTGTGCCATTTAATAATTCAACTGCATCCTCTTTTGATATGGCTTCAACTAATTCCAAAGCACCTTTCGTATTAGATTTACTGTATACAGGCAATATTTTAGAGTTTATGCCTTCAAATAAATCCAAATCTTCAAAGGAATCTACTTTATTAAATAAGATTATTGATTCATCATCAAAATTAGCGTTATTTGTTTCTAAAAATTCTTTAACTGATTTTGAACTGAATTCATCAGCAATATTTGCAGTTGGTGAATTTTCTAAATCATCATTAACATAGATTTTAGCACCATTTTCTTTAGCATGAACAATACGCCTGCCAATTAACGGATTTTCATAAAGAATATTTCCAATTACAAAAACATTTGAGGCATTTTCAATATCATCATATGAAACGCCAGTATCAAATTTTTTCAAATTATCAGCATAGGACAAAATCTGATAACCATTTGATTCGCAAAATGATTTGATTGCATTCAAATCTTCATTAGAATTATTTCCTGAAAAAACAACAGTAACTTTATCATTTTCACTGGATTCTAATTTTTTTGAAACATCTGCTAAAACACTTGCATCAGATTCAACACATTCATCAATGCTTTTAATAGAATTTCTGCCATTTAAACAATTTTTTCCTTCATTAACAGGATGTCTTTTATATGGAAATGTTCCAACAACAACACCATCATCCAAAATCACATTTATACCGCAACCAACACTACATGATGGGCATAACGTGTGTTTAATTTCAAACATAATACATCACCAAATTTTTAAAAAGTAG
>CACYVR010000064.1 GCA_902777885.1 uncultured Methanobrevibacter sp. | reverse complement strand
AACAATCTGACCTGCGATTTGCTCAATAGACCTACTGTCAGAGTCATACTGACTTCCGCCCTGACCTATAACCCATCCATTTTCCGTAATTATACAATGAAAAAAGTAAGTGTATTGAGTGTCTATTTCCTGTTTAAGAACGTTTAATCCGTTCCAACTTTGTGAATTAACTTTATACCCATATCCGTTTAACGGAGCATCCTGTCTAAATCCGTAGACCGTTTCATCATTTTCCTGAATAACAAAGGAACAGCATTCATAATTTGATATATTTATTGTTTTATCACTAGCCGGTTCCTCATACATTATTTCATCATCAACCACACCATATGAAATGTCATTCTGATAAGAAAAACCCTCATCAGAAATTGTTTCATTAATATCAGATGCATAAGCCGCATTTAAGCAACATAGAAAAATCATTAAAAAAGAAATAATTAAATATTTTCTAGAAATCATATGTTTTCACCTAATGATAATGTATTTATTTCTGATAATACTTAAAAGTTTATCACAAAAACATCAAATTGATATGAATAAGCGATAATTAAAAAAATTAATGGAAATTACTCCAATAACAATCAATGTTTTTTGGAAAAGTAAAGCATTGGCTCAAAAAATATTGGCCAAATAATTTTACAATCGTTTAATGAATTCAAAAAATATTGGCCGAATAATTTTACAATCGTTTAATGAATTCTTTTATGAACTCATCACAGAATTCCCAGGTATGTTCACCATCAGCGCCAACAAAAATAGCGTCAATGTCTTTTGATTTCAAAAATCTATAAAAATCAGCATTTTTTTCAAATAAAAAGTCATCCAGACCACATGCCATATAGATTTCAGGAACATTATCGCAATTATCAATCAGGTACTTCGGATCCTTATCGGAACCTGCAACCTCATCCAAATTGCCGAAAATTGATTCATAGAATTGTTTAGAGTATAATACGTTATGATTATCACCATAGCCTACAATATCATCAGTTATTAATGCGGCTGAAGCTGAAATCATTCCTATTTTTGAAAAATTATCTGAGTATTTCAATCCGTTTCTAATGGCTCCGTAACCGCCCATTGAAAAGCCTGCAATGAATGTATCTTCTCTTTTATCCGACAACGGAAAAATGTTTCTTGTAATGTCAAGCAATTCCTGGCCAACATATTCACCGAATAATCTGTGTGAAGCAACATCATCCAGATAGAAGCTGTTTTCACCACAGGGAATTACAATAGCTATTCCATTGTCTTCTGCAAATTTCTGAATTGACGTGTTTGCAAGAAAGATATCGTCACTTCCATAAAGACCATGAAGCAGATACAATGTTTTATATGGCTTTTCAACGATTTCTTCCGTATCATTTAAAAAATGTATGTTATCTGAAGGAAGAATTACGCTGATTGATGTTCTCCTCTGCAAGCTTTTGCATTTTACGTCTCCTCTAAACAAAACCATCTTAATCACTTTTCAAGCAATTGATCTAATTTCTTATTAATCATATCCAATTTTTTATCCAGTGCAACCTGATTATTCAATATTAACTTTTGATTTTTGCTTAAAGCCAACTGATTTGAAAGCAAAGTTTCAAAATTTAAATTCATAAAATCTTTATCTTTTCCAAACATTTTATCACCTTAAACTGCCCTGTATTCTGTCCATTTACCTGAAAAGTATCTGTAGACATATATTGCTGCCCTCACATACCAGTCTATAAACATTGCTATCCATGTTCCAAATACTCCAACGCCCAACCAGTCAGCAATAACATATGAAAGGGCAATTCTGCATGTAAACATTACTGCTATACTAATGTACATTACGGATTTCGAGTCTCCTGCACCCCTGAATGTTGAAGGCAACGTAAATGCTATTGGCCATATTATGATTGCAAAAATGCCATGCCATAAAACCATTTCAGTTGTCATTGCAGCAGTTTGCTCTGACAGCTGATAGATGTCCAATATGAACGGCAATAATGCAAAAATGACAATATTGATAATAATATGTGATATGAATACTATGATAATGCATTTTTTATTATAATACCTGGCCTGTTCATAGTCATTAGCCCCAACACATCTTGAAATGACTGCAGTTATTCCCAAGTTAATTGCAAAACCGGGCAATACCGAAAATATTCCGATTGCATAACCAACTGAATTTGCAGCTATTGCCATTGTTCCGAATGTTGAAACCAGACTCAATACAAGGATACGGCCCAGCTGAAAGAGGCCATTTTCAATTCCATATGGAATTCCCACATTCAATACATTTTTCAAAATCACTAAATCAAATTTGTGCTTTAGAGTTCTTTTAATGTGCAATATATAATCTTTATCTAGAACTTTATATAGTATAAAGATTGCAGCCAGACAGCGTGAAATGACTGTCGGAATAGCCACTCCTTCAACTCCCCATCCCAGATAATAAATGCAAAATGCGTTGCCGAGCACGTTTAAAACATCACATACAACCATGATTCTCATCGGCAGGTATGCGTCGTTGGTTGTTCTGAAAATTGCCGCACCGGCATTATATAATGCAATAAATGGAATGGAAAATGCAACAATCAGCAGGTATATGTCTGCATTGTTCCATACGTCCGCCTCAATATGACCAAATAATATGCCAATCATTAAATAGCGAGCAAACAATACAAATATCATGAAAAGAGTTGAAGAAATTCCTGAAAACCAAACCAACTGATTAGATGCATCACGGGCCTTGTCAACATTATTGTCTCCCAGGTACTGACCTGCTATTACAGCTCCTCCCGTTGCAAGAGCCGAAAAAGAAAAAATTAGAAGTTGCATTAAAAAATCAACTAGAGAAACACCGCTGATGGCTGCTTCACCCAGTGATGCCACCATTACGGAATCGGCCAGTCCAACAAAAAATTCTAAAGATTGTTCTATAAGCAATGGTATGAACAAATAGAACAATGCTTTATTTGAAAATAAATAACCTTCCGGAGTTTTAAATATGTTCATCTCTATCTTATGAAGTTAGTTCTTGCTTTAGGCTCAACTTCATGTTTTAAACCTTTTTCACGTCCGGCTTCAATACATTTTAAAAAGTATGCCATGTTTCTTGCAAGCTGTCTCATGGTTGATATTCCTTCCTCATCCTGCATTACTTCTTCCGGAGTGTTTCCATGAACCATATTCCAGTAATATGATGTTATAATCGGCATTTGACTGATTCCCATGAACTTGTTTAACTGGTCATAGGTTGCGGTGTTTCCGCCTCTTCTTGCAGAAACAATACTTGCTCCAGGTTTGAAGGCGAATGCCTTACCGCCATTTCCGTGACTGTTTGAGTAGAATGCCCTTCCCAAAAAGGAAGTTATCCCACCAGTTGCTGCGGCATAATGAACAGGAGAGCCGAATATGAACCCATCAGCTTCATCCGCCTTTTTAACAAATTCATTGACTTTATCATTGTCAAAAGTACATTCCCCTTTTTCACCGCATTTAGAACATGCATTACAACTGATGATTGGTTTAGTTCCAATCCAGAATATTTCAGTTTCAATGTCGCTTTCGTTTAATACCTTTGCCACTTCAGAAAGTGCAGTGTATGTGCATCCGTTCTTGTGTGGACTTCCGTTTAATAACAATACTTTCATACTCTCACCTATTTAAAATTCATTTATTAATCTTGACATTAATTTATAACCGTCCTGTTTTTCAATGGACCCTGTCTTAACACCTTCCTCATCAAATGATGTACATTCATCACCGGATTTGCCTGATGCATAAACAACAAGTGGCACATCATCACGTGTGTGGGTTCCGATTGATATTGGTGTAGGATGGTCAGGCAATATTGCCGCTTTAAAGTCTTCACCTTCAAGACTGTCAATAACTGGTCCTACAATGAACTCATCAATTCTTTCAATCGCCTTTATTTTCTCATCGATTAACTGGGCATGTCCCGCTTCGTCAGGTGATTCAATATGGATAAACAGTACATCATGATTTTTTAATGCTTCAACAGCATATTCTCCCTTTGCATTATAGTCAGTGTCGAAAAATCCGGTTGCACCAGGAACATCAATCACATCCAAGTTAGCGAATACTCCGATTCCCTTAAGCAAGTCCACACCTGTAATGACAGCACCGGTCAAGCCGTATTCCTCTTTAAAATCAGGTAATTTTGGAGTTAATCCCTGACCCCATAACCATACCATGTTTGCAGGACATTTGCCTTCATCAGTTCTTGCCTTATTGATTTCATGGTCTTTTAAGACTTCCTGGGCCTCATACATTATATCTCTCATTTTAACTGCCAGGTCATCTTCCCATGTTGTGTATTCAGTCAGGTTTTCACCAGAGATATCATGTGGAGGAACGGTCTTTAAATTAGCCAAAAGATTAGCATCCTCCTCATTGTCACAGGAGTATACGAATAAATGCCTGTAGCTTATGCCGGCATAGAATTTGCCTTTAAAGTCATCATATTTTTCCGTGAAATGACTGTTTAATGCATCCATTAGAACAGCTGATTCTTCAGAAGTGATATGACCTGCATTAAAGTCTTCCATTGTGTCATCCTTTTCAGTTATTGTATTGCATCTGAAGATAACATCATAGGGTTTTGTATCAATTCCAACGCTTCCCGCTTCCAGAGGTCCACGGCCGGTGTAATAGTCAGCAGGATTATATCCGAAAATACTCATGTTTGCAACATCAGAGCCCGGAGTATATCCATCAGGAACATTATTAGTAAAACCGCCGAAACCATTTTGAGCCAATTTGTCAATATTAGGAGTTTTAGCTACCTGGAGAGGTGTTTTACCATCTAATTCATCAATGGGAAGGTCACTTGAACCGTCAGGAATAAAAATTACATATTTCATAAATATCAAAATCCAAAAAAATAAAAAGAAATTAGTATTTGACTTTTAAAATACTAATTACGTCTGTCAACATCGCAGATGCAGTTTCCAGTGATCCTGCACCGAGACCCATAACTGTAACATCTCCAGCCAAATCGGTTTTAATGGTAGCCATGTTTAATGTGCCGCCAATATCATATGCACTTCCTTTTTTGACTAAACGTGGAGATACTTTTAAGGTATCTTCAGAAACTTCAGCTATTAACTTTATTAGATATCCGTCCTTATCTGCAAGTTCAATAGCCTGTGAAGTGATGTTTGAAATACCGTCTACACTAACGTCATCATAAGTTGCGTCAATTCCCAAAACGGAATTGGCTAAAATTACAGTTTTACAAGCTGCATCAATACCTTCAACATCCTGAGTAGGGTCAGTTTCTGCAATACCTAATTCCTGAGATTCTTTTAATGTGATATCATATGGAGAACCTTCAGAAGTCATTCTTGATAAGATATAATTTGTAGTACCGTTTAAAATACCGACAATTGAATTGATACCGCATGATGAGAGTGTTTCACGGGCAAAGTTAATGATAGGCATTGCTCCACCAACACTGGCTTCATATTTAAACTCAACACCATTTTCTTCAGCTGCTTTAGTAACTTCACCAAATTTAATTGCCAAATGCCCCTTGTTTGAAGTGACAACATCTTTTCCCTGTTCAAAAGCTTTAAGTGTTAATCCTAAAGCTGGTTCGGCAGTAGTAATATTAGTAGGAGTTGCTTCCATCAATAAATCATAATCAACAGCATCTAAAACGTCAAGTCCGGAAATGCTGGATCCGTATTCCGGATAAGCGGACAAATTACCCTCACTGTTTTTGCTGTGAATAAGTAACATTTCCTCCAAACCATCCTGGTTAATAGCGGAAGTAGATGAATCTGCAGCAGCTACAACTTTTAACTCAACGCCATATCTTTCTTTAATCATGGCCTTTTTTAATGAGATTGCCTGAGCAATACCTTGACCCACTGATCCAAATCCCATTATAATAATTTTACATTCCTTCATAATCATCACTAAACTTCATTAATCATAAGTAAATCTTTTTCACCAGCAATTTCTGCAATTTTATCAAATGCAAAATGTTTTTTACCTGGATCAACTTCCAAGTTAATTAATGCAGTGGATTTTTTCTCACCGTCTAACTTAATATCAAATCCAATTACAAAAACACCATCCAATGCATTAATTTTATCAGTAGTGTCCCTTACATCTCTGTCAACAATATGACCAATTAAGATAGTACTAACAAATTCCTTATTGGTAAAACCATCTTTTTCAACAATAGTAATATTTAAATCATCAAATCTTTTAATTACACGATTAAGATTTTCTTGTTCACCTTCCAATGTAAGTTGAACCGGAATTTTACCTTTTTCATTTTTAGCATCCCTCCTATGGACTACAGTTACCAAATTAGCACCAAGTCCACTGATAGGTTCCAGAATAGAAACCAACTGTCCGGGAACATCTAAAAGTTCAAGAACTAAGTTCATTCTCATTATAAATCACCCAATATTATATCCAATCAGCTTTTTTAACTTTAAGATTACCCTCTTTGTCAATGTGAGCATTTCTTAATATTTTTTCCGGATTTTTCTCATGAGGTACATCTTCACGGGTTAAATTTAAATTATCAGTAATATACCATGTTTCTTCTGAATCCGGGATATTGTCTAAAGTTTTTGAAAATTCATCTATAATTTTTTCTGCATCTTTTTCAATTGACATAAAATTATACTCCTAATAATAAATAATATTTATAAATATATTC
>CACYVR010000063.1 GCA_902777885.1 uncultured Methanobrevibacter sp. | reverse complement strand
TTTTAAGTTCAAATCCGTATATGAGGTATATATTGCGCCGCCGCTTACAGATGCATTATTGCTGTTAAATTTGGATTTTTCAATATTTAGGTTTCCATTCAATTGTAATATGGCTCCGCCAAATCCGCTATTACAGTTAACGAATGTCGTATTGATTACATTAATGCATTTTGCATTTTTTTTACTTGAATGTGTGCCTCCGGCAACATCTGCATAAACTGCCCCACCGTCTTTTTGAGATTTGACATTTATAAAGTTACAATTTTCTATAGTCATTTCATTGCCAAGTGCTTTAACCCCTATTGCTCCTCCGCTTATCAATGCATTCAGGTTGACAAAATTACAATTTCTTATTTTTCCGCTGCTGTTTGAAAAATAAATTGCAGATGCATATTCTGATGTCGTATTTGCAAAAGTGGCATTTTCAATAGAAATTAAAGCGTTTGTCAGGTAAATTAGGCTCTGTGATGTATTTTCACTTTTAAAATTTCCATTCTTCATGTTTAATGCAGAATTTTCAACATAAATGGATCCTCCTGGTGAGGTTGACGGGTTGTTGTTGAGTACTATGTTGTTTATTGCGGTATCATTGCTTATAATCATTGCACCGCCGTTTGATGCATTGTTGTTGTTGAATGTT
Source organism: uncultured Methanobrevibacter sp. (assembly GCA_902777885.1). Lineage (GTDB taxonomy): Archaea > Methanobacteriota > Methanobacteria > Methanobacteriales > Methanobacteriaceae > Methanocatella. Next base: position 5,483 of record CACYVR010000063.1, on the reverse strand, counting down.
GCGTTGTTTATCGTGGTTTTACCCATTGTGTTTATTGCTCCTCCAAATGTGGTTGCTCCGTTGTTGTTGAATGTTGCGTTGTTAATTGTGGTTGTGTTTTCTGTAAATATTGCCCCTCCGTTTTCAGCTCGGTTGTTGGTAAATATAACATTGTTTAGCGTGATTGCTGCATTTGAATAAATTGCTCCTCCCGTATCATTATTATATCCATTAATGAAAATCAAATCATTGATTGTTATGTTGTTTCCATTAATGTTAAAAATTCTAGCCTGATTTGAAGCGTCAATGGTGTAGCCGTTACCGTTTATGGTAAAATCACTTTTATTTACCAGAATTCCACTATTAAGTTTATAATCCGTTGAATTATCATATACATAGTTTTGATTTATTTCTATACGTTCTGTACTCGTATTGATTTCATCCTGCAGTGCCGTGAAGTTTCTTTCAGCTGAAACAGCACTAATGGAGATAAATAAAACAAGTAATATAAGAAAGATTTTTATTTTTTTCATTATTCTCCTCCTATATATTAATAATATACTTTTTGTCTTTAAAAAAAGTTGTTGATGTTTTTCATTTTAAATCGTAGAAAAATTATTTAATCACTTAAATTAAAACATTAAAACATAATAAACTCGTGATTTTTATGACTATCAAAGATGAAATTAAAAAGATTAAGGATAATGTTTATGAAGTTCCTGGAAGCTATAACAAGAAAATGAGAGCTTCTGGAAGATTATACATTGATGATGAAAGTTTTGAGGCACTTGAAGAAGGCGCTGTCCAACAGATAGTTAATGTGGCATGTTTGCCTGGTGTATTCAAATATTCCATTGCAATGCCAGATATTCATTTCGGATACGGATTTCCAATAGGTGGTGTTGCTGCATTTAACATGAGAAACGGTATTGTATCTCCTGGTGGTGTTGGTTTTGATATTAATTGTGGTGTCAGATTAATCAAATCCAATTTGCGTCAGGAAGATGTCCAAGATCACTTGGATGAACTTGTGGATGCATTATTTAAAAACATTCCGTCAGGTGTCGGATCTAAAGGAAAAGTAAAACTGTCTAAAGAAGACATTAACAATGTCCTTGATTATGGTGCGGAATGGGCTGTAGAAAACGGCTATGGATGGGATGAAGATTTGGAAGTTTTAGAGGAAAACGGCAGAATCAAAGGTGCCGATTCATCACAGGTAAGTGATAAGGCCAAAAAAAGAGGAATTCCTCAATTGGGTTCTTTAGGTTCAGGCAATCACTTTTTAGAAATTCAGGTCGTTGATGAGGTCTACAATGAAGAGGTGGCTGAAGTTTACGGTCTTGAAAAAGGAATGATTGTCATTATGGTTCACACAGGTTCTAGAGGATGCGGACACCAGGTATGTTCAGATTATTTGAGATTAATGGATAAGGCTTATAAAAATTATAAAATTGATATTGCAGACAGACAACTAGCATGCGCACCCCTTGACTCTAAGGAAGCTCAAAGTTACTTGAAGGCAATGTATGCTGCCGCCAATTATGCATGGGCCAACAGACAAATGATTACTCACTGGATTCGAGAATCCTTTGAAGATGTTTTAGGCAAGTCCGCACGTGACATGGACATGCAGATTGTTTATGATGTGGCTCACAATATTGCAAAAGAGGAAACCCATGACTTTAAGGGAAGGGACATTGATGTTTTGGTTCACAGAAAAGGAGCAACACGTGCATTCGGTCCTGGTCGTGAAGAGGTTCCGTTAAAATATCGTGAAGTAGGCCAGCCGGTACTGATTCCTGGAACTATGGGAACCGCATCCTATGTGCTTCACGGAACCCAGACTGCGATGGAAGAGACTTTCGGTTCAACTGCACACGGTGCCGGAAGAGTTCTATCACGTTCACAGGCTAAAAAAGACTATAATCCTGAGGATATTGTTAATAATATGGAAAGCAGCGGCATTAAAATCAAGGCTACATCTAAAAATGTCATCGCTGAAGAAGCTCCTGGCGCATATAAGGATGTTGACAGTGTAGTTCGCGTATCTGACTCAACTGGTATTGCAAAACTTGTCTGTAAAGTAAAACCGTTGGCGGTTACAAAAGGATAGTGCTAACATGATTGGAATAATTGGCGGAAGCGGAGTTTACGAAATAACTTCAAAAGCAGATAATGTAGAAAAAAAGATGGTCAAAACTGATTACGGGGATGTTGAAGTATCTATTTTAGATATTTTTTCAAAAAAAGTTGCATTTATTCCAAGGCATGCTTCAGGCCATAGCATTCCTCCACATAAAATTAATTTTAGGGCCAATATCGATGCCTTAAAAAATATCGGCGTAACACAGATAATAGCAACAAATTCTGTAGGTTCAATGAATTTGGAAATGCCTCCAGGTTCATTTGTCATTCCTGATGATTTTTTGGATTTTTCTGAAAATCGTGAAAAAACATTTTATGAAGATAAGGTGGTTCATATTGACGTTACGCAACCTTATTGTCCTCATTTAAGGGATATCTTGGATAAATCCGGTGATGTGATTCTTGGAGGAACTTATGTCTGTGCGCAGGGGCCAAGATTCGAAACTCCTGCGGAGATAAGAATGTTTAAAATGCTCGGCGGTGATTTGGTTGGAATGACCGGACTTCCTGAAGTGACACTGGCCCGTGAAAGGGAAATTTGTTACAACTCAATTTGTGTTGTTTCAAATTATGCATCCGGAATATCTGAAAATGAATTAACAATTGATGAAGTTTTTGAAATGGTTAAGGAACTTGAAAACGATTTATTGGAATTGATTTATAATTTCATTAAAAATGCTGAAGACACTGACTGCAGTTGCAATCATGCACTTGACGGTGCTGAAGTTTAATGGGTGAATAAAATGAAAATAGCTATTGTATCATCAAACGGAGAAAATGTTGATTTGCATTTGGGAAAAGGATACTCATTATATGTATATGACTATGAAGACGATGATTTGACTTTTATAGAACACAGGGAAGTTGACATCGACCTTGAAAGCCAACATCAGGGAAGTAAAGTTATAAAAGCATGTGAAGACTGTGATGTTATTATTGCAGCACAATACGGTTTTAAATCAAAAGTTAAAGCCGATGAGTTAAACATAAAATTGGTTATGGATGAAGGATCTGTTGATGAAGTCTTAAAACGCTACATTGACCATTATAACTTCATGAAAAATTAGGCTCGCTCATTTAAGAGCAAGTCTTCTATACTTTTTCATTTCATTTATTTTTGTATTTTTGTTTTTATGCTTGTTTTTCAGTGACAAATCTCTGATTGTGTTAACATAGCCTTGCTTTTCAATTAGCTTGGCTAACCTTTGGGAATATGTAACATGGGGGTTTTCAAGTCTTAATGTCATTAAATCCAGCATGTCGTGGTAATAAATTCCTAATTCATCAACCATATAATGCATTTCGTTTATTAGTTCCATGCCCCATTCTTTCAATGTTATCTTTTCACCATCGCGAATAAGTCTCATTTCATCGTCAAATGCTCTTTCAGCACTTAATTCTTCATTAATTAATGCTTCTTCCTGCCAGTTTTCATAATCACTTTCATTTTTAACCAGCATATAAATTATGAAGAGGTGCAGGAATTGCATATCTCTTTTTGTAAGGCCGCATCTGTAGAACGGATTAATGTCCAGTGTTCTAATTTCAACATATTCAATGCCCGTATCTTTTAAAGAATTCAGCAAATCCTTCGGGTCTTTAGGTTTTAATCTTATTTGGGTATAGAGTTCTTTTGCTTCAGACAGGTCTCCGGATTCAATATATGATGAAATGTCTTGAGTAAACTCTTCAACGCTGCTGTAGCTAGGATACAATTTCTTTAAATTTTTATAACCGCACGATCCGTTTCTAAGTGAAGTTCCTTTTGTTGAATAATAGCTATCAAAATCGTCTTTTTTATCCATTAATTTAATGCATTCATCAGTAAATGTCTCATGACAACTTATTGAACTTCCTGTCAGATAAATGACCAGCCAGCAATATCTGATATAATTTCTGGATATTTTCAAGTATACTTCATTTTTAAACTCTTCAAATGTGGGGTAGTCATAATATGGGTATAGTTTCTTAAGCGTTTCATCAGCAAATGAAAAATTAAAGTGAATGCCGGATATCATCTGTTTTTTAAGCCCATATTTTTCAGCCAGTTTCATGCGGTATTGTTCTGATTTTATACCCTCTTCATCATCCCCGTAATGCGCAACAGGTATCTCATATTCATCGGGCAGAATACATGGGAGTGAATGAAACCAGAAGTATTCGTTTTCAGGCAATGCTTCATTAACCATATCGGACAGTGAACAGAAGGTTGAAAAGGCTTCATCGATATTATCGAATGTCGGACTTACTATTTCGATTTGACTTTCTGAAAAGTCTGTTGTGACAATGGGGTTTGTTAATTTGTCGCCAAAGATTTTTGGATGTGGAGTTAGGGATAACTCTCCTTTTGAATGCACACGCAATGTTTCTCTTTCAAGGCCAAATGATCCGCCAAGTATTTCATCTTTTGTTAATTTTTTCAAATGGGAAAGATTCATTCATACACACCCATAATCTTTAATTACTTTTTCAATATCTGTTCCGTTATTCAATAATTTTATAACGTCTTTTCCGGGGTTGCTGTGATTTTTAACACGCCTGTATAATGGCTTAAGAAAGATTTCCTCTCCGAAATCTCTTTCAACTAAACCTTCTTTTGCAATATCTATAATATTATTTGTCAGTGAACATAATTCTTTTTTGTTAATGAATGATGGAATTTCATCCTGGATTAACAATTTTCTTAATTCACTTGCAGTGTATCCCTTATGATAAATTACCTTGTCTGAAGATATTAATTCATCCAGTTCATCAATTTTATCTTTAAGGCCTAAATGAAATGCCGCCACGCTCATCGGTAATCAATATCATCAATTTCTGGCTTTATTTTTATTTTTTCATATCTATCATTTTTAAATATTTCTCCGGTAATATGCTCTTTTTTAAAATAATCAACTACATTCATTGTTTCAAAATTTATGTATGCCCCATTTCGCATTACGCAGTAAATGTTTAATGTCTCAAGATAGTTTAAAATATCGTCTATACTTTCAAAATCAACATCATACATTCCGATGTTGTGCGGATTAATTCCGTGGGTGCTGTATTCCCATAATGCATCTCTATAACATGTTACATGCTTATTTTCATCCATCAATACGGAATTTGAAAATAATAATGCCTTTATCGGCTCCACCTTGGTGAAAGTGTTTGTGGTTTTTACCAAATCATCGTGGTGAACATCCAATTGTACCTGTGAAGCGCTTGAAAACATTCCATAACCGGGATAATCGTGAAAATGCATTGGAATGTCATTGTATTTGTTGAATGACTTTAAATGATGATAAAGCATCAGATATCTCTCGGAAGGAATTGGGATTTCTTTGTTGTACCTTCGATATGGGTTGATTCCCATT
>CACYVR010000062.1 GCA_902777885.1 uncultured Methanobrevibacter sp. | reverse complement strand
GTATGTTCTAAAAATTCTTCTACATCAAATCCATTTTCCGGAGCTACTTGCGGCAGAAGCAATCCTCTGGCATATCCTTTTTGAATTATTAATCCGTCACGTCCAATTTTTATTTCATCAAAGTATTGTTTTGGGTGTGCAACTTCAATTAATTCGGGTAAAGTTAACACAGTAACTTCAAAGTCCAAATCGTCGAACTCTTCTTTTTTAAGTTCAGGAAATCTTGGATCATTAAATGCCGCTGCAATGGCCACTTCAATTGTTGACTCGATTAAACTTTTTACAGGTTCAGGATATCCAATGCAACCCCTTAATCTTTGGTTTTTATTTAATGTTACAAAGACTCCCAGGTCTTCTTTCAGTTCTTCAGGACAATCTTCGGGGATTGCTATTCTCATATTTTTTTCTAAGTATGTTAAAATTGCTTTTTTTGCTGTTTCGACTAAATATTGCCCGTTTTCTTCACTAATCATATTATCACCTAATTGCTTCCTCCAACCATTGCATCATTAATTCTTGTGTGTGGTCCGCCATCTCCTACCGGTACAGTCTGTCCGTCTTTTCCACAGAAACCCACACTTAGTTTTAAGTCATTTCCTAAAGCTTCAACATTATTCAATGTTTCTAAAATGTTTCCTGATAAGGATACGTCACGCAGTGGTGTTGTTAACTCACCATTTTCTATTTTGAATCCTTCACCTGCATTGAATTGGAATATTCCCTTGCCCGTATCCACTTGACCTCCTCTGGAACCTTTCAGGTATATTCCGTCAGGAATGTCTTCGATTAGTTCTTCAAATGTCATGTCTCCAGGTTGCAGGTATGTATTGCTCATCCTCACTATTGGTTGGTCACTGATAATTGACCTTGCATTTCCTGAGGATTTCATATTAAATTTGGATGCAGTTTCTCTTGAAGATAATAATGATATTAATTCTCCATCCTTGACTAATTGATTAGGTTTTGTTTTTACTCCCTCTACATCATAGGGGTAATATCCAAACCCGTCTTTGATTGTTGCATCGTCAAAGATATTGACTATGTCTGAAGCTATTTTTGTGTTTAATTTATTTTTGAGAATGGAATCGTTTTGCAATATTAAATCTGCTTCAGTGGCATGTCCTAATGCTTCATGTATCATTACTCCGGTCAATTCGGGATCTGCTATAATTTTAAATTTGCCTGATGGTGCATTTTCAGCTTTCAATAGTCTATTTGCTTTGTCACCAACGTTTCTTCCGAATTTTTCGATGTCTGCATTTTTAATTAATTCAAATCCTTTTACTCCTCCAATGCTGCCATGTCCAAATTGGATTATTTCACCGTCTGTTGCTGTTGCGTTTAAAGCCATTCTTACACGGCTTGTTTTTACTTGTATCTGGCTGCCTTCACTATTTAGGAATAATTCATTTGATTCAATATCTCCATAGCCTACAGTAGTACTGTTTACATCTTTTATATTTGCACTGTCGCTTGCTTCTTTCATTATTTCCTGTTTTTCTTCAATTGATATGTCTTCAAATGGTATTTTAACATCTGTTTCTATTTTATCTTTGATGATTTCACTTTCAGCTAATTCAACATCTCCTTTTAGGGAGTTTGATAGTTTAAGTGCAGTTTCTGTAATTTCATCAAATTTGGATAGGTCTGTTGTGTATGCAAATCCCCATGCGCCATTATTCAATACTCTGATTCTTGCAGAGATGCTCATTCCGGTGTTTATTTCATCAATTTCTCCATCTTTCATTAATATTGATGTACTGTTTCCCTTTCCGGCTCTAATGTCTATATAATCAACTTTAGGGATTGTTTTTTCTATAACTTTTTCGAATAAGTTAATATGCTCTTCCATTTTATCACTCAAAAATGTTTAATCATTAAATATATTGAATTTCATAATACTTAATGTTTTTATAATAGTTATGATAAAATATAACAATTGATATAATTTAATTGTGGTGATTTTTAATGGTTATTGTTGTTGGTACTGGTGCTGGTGGAGCAATTATTGCTTATGAATTGGCAAAAGATGATATTCCTGTAACAATTATTGAGAAAGGTCCGTTTATACATTCAAAAGATGCATTTAATTACTACGATTCATATAATGATGATGTGGACTTGCTTACAACAACGTGTATTGGCGGAGCAACAATTGTTTCAATGTCCAATATGGTTCGGGCATTGGACGGGGAATTGCATGACTATGGCATAGACATATCTGAAGAATATGAATATGTTGAAGACTTAATCAAAGTACATCCTCTCGATGATTCACATATTGGCAGAGGAACACAGCTGTTTTTGGATGCTGGGCGTGAACTTGGATTGGATACGCTGAAAATGCCGAAGGCAATAAGAGAAAAAGATTGTATTCAATGTGGAAAATGTGCTTTTGGATGTCCTAGTGATGCAAAATGGTCCGGAAAGGATTTTGTTGAAAAAGCGGTTGATGCCGGAGCCACATTAATAACTGATGCTGAAGTGACTGAAGTAATTGCTGAAGATTCAAAAGCTAAAGGAGTCAAATATATAAAGGATGGTGTTGAAGAATCCATTTTTTCCGATACTGTTGTTTTATCTGCCGGAGCTATTGGCTCAACATTAATATTGAGAAAAACCGGAATTGATGCAGGACGTGAAATATTTTTCGATCCTTTTGTAACGGTTGGAGGATATTTAAAAGACATTAATTTCAATACTGAAGTTCAAATGGCAGGTCTCATAATAGGTAAAAACTTTGTTTTATCTCCCCATTTTTCATCATTCACTATAGATAATATTGAGAATAAACATGTTGAAAATAAGGATATTTTAAGCATCATGGTCAAAACGGCAGATGATGCAAAGGGATATGTTGATGATAATGGTGATGTTGTAAAAATAAACACTATTCGTGACATTCAGGCTTTGGCTGAAGGTGTTGCTACTGCAGGTTTTATTTTGGAAAAAGCAGGCGTTGATCCATCAACTATTGCATCAACTCTTTACAGAGGAGCTCATCCTGGAGGAACTGCACCGATAGGAAAAACTGTTGATTCAAATCAGGAAACAGAAATTGATGGTTTATTTGTAAGTGATGCAAGTGTTTTACCGGTATCTCCTGGAAAACCTCCTATTTTAACAATACTTGCACTGTCAAAAAGACTTTCAGATTATTTAAAAAATAAATGAGAAGATTATTCGAATTGTTTTTCGATATCTTCATTTTTTATTAATTTTTCACAGTAATGACATCTGAGCACTGGCGGATGGTTTTCAATTACATTGAATTTTGACTTAATAGGTTCATTCTCGTAATTTGTGATGCATTTGTCATTTGTACATTTAATGATGGATGTAATTACTTCTGGAAGAATTATTTTATCTTTTTTCACCACTTCAAAATCCCTAATAATATTTATTGTTGCTTTCGGAGCTATTAATGCGATTTGATTTAATTCTTCATGATCAATTTCCCTATTTTCAATTTTTACAATGTCTTTTTTTCCACTTTCTCTTGAAGAAACATTCATAGCCACAGTTACGTTTACAACTTCTTCATCAGGAAGACCTAAAATTTTAAGGATGTGGAGAGCTTTGTTTGCTGTTATGTGGTCAATTACGGTACCACTCTCAATTGCTTTAATTTTTAATTCAGATTTCATATTAGGCTCCACTGTACATTTTTAAAACTAATGTTTGGATGATTCTTTCAGTATCATTAATTATATTTTCAGCGCTTTTTCCTTTTGTATTTAGTGAAAATCTTTCCACAACTCTTGCACCACGCATACGTACTTTTTCTTCAAGTCTTTCAAGTGTTGGTTCATCAGACCCATTGTTGTTCATGGTCGTAAATAATATCACATCTTTTCCGGACCAATTACAGTTGTCAATTAATGTAATGATTGCAGGAGCAGGTTTATTTGCCCATGTGGGGGTTCCGACATAGATTAAATCGTAACTTGTCAAATCGATTTTTTCGGGTGAAATTTTAGTTTTTGATTCTCTAAAAGCATCAATGGAAGATAAAAATTTATTTACTGTTCCTTTTCTATTTTTCAAGTCTTTTATTTCTATTATGTCTGCTTTCAAATTCATGGATAATGTTTTAGCCATTATTTTTGTACTGCCGCTGTCCGAATAATAGATTATTAAAGTTTTCATTTTTCCTCCTTTATGGATGAAGACCGAAGTGTTTTAAACCAGCACTTTCTTCAATTCCAAGTAAAATATTCATATTTTGAATAGCCTGGCCGGAAGCACCTTTTACAAGGTTATCTATAACGGATAACATTACAACTCTTCCGGTTTCATCAATTTCAAATCCTCCTATGTGTACAAAGTTGGATCCTCTAACTGAACTTAAATGTGGAATTTCTCCTTCGTCCATTAATTTGATGAAGTATTCACCATCATATTCTTTTTCATAAACTTCTCTTAATTCTTCTGTTGTTATATCTTCAATTAAAAAGCTGTGGCTTGTTGTTTGTATTCCGCGAATAACCGGAACCAAATGTGGCGTAAAAGATACTTTCACGTCTTCAAAACCGTGTAGTTCCTGTTGAATTTCTGACATGTGTCTGTGTGAGGATATTTTATATGGGTTTATATTGTCTGCAATATTTGGATAATGCGTGGTTGAGGAAGGGTTAACTCCTGCTCCACTGACACCGGTTTTTGAATCAATAACGATTCTGTCAACCAGATTGTTTTTTACCAGCGGATAGGATGATAAAATTGCACCTGTTGGGAAACATCCTGGGTTTGCAACTAATTTGGCTTTTTTAATTTCATCTCTGTATAATTCTGGAAGTCCGAATACTCCTTCATTTTCCTCATCGGTATGTTCCATACCATACCATTTTTCATAAACTTCTCTGTCTCTGTATCTATAATCTCCGCTTAAATCAACAACTTTTGCTCCGGTTTCTAAGATTTTTGGAACAATTTTCATTGATGCACCATGGGGTGTTGCGGTAAATACGACATCCGCATCCAATTCGTCAGGCTCTTTACTGTTGAATACAAGTCCTGAATCTCTAATGTGTGGATGAATTTTGTGTGCAGGAACCCCATCATATTGTCTTGATGTAATGTCTGTTATTTCCACTTCAGGGTGGTTTAACAACATTCTTAAAAGTTCTCCGCCAGTATATCCACTTGCTCCAATTATTGCTACTTTATACATTTTTTACCTCATTCACAGTTATCTAAAATTTTTCCTTCAAAGTCAATATTTTTAATTTTTTTAATTATCTTACAACTACTGTCTAATTCGTCCTGATGATATACGCTCACACGCTGAACACGGGCTTTAAGACCCCTATCATCAATTGCTTTTTGTAGTTTATCGACATTATGAGTCTGATCTGGTCCAATAGCTATTATATCAGGGTTTATCTCTTCTACAATTTTAAAAATATTCCCATCTTCATTGCCTAAATAAGCTTCATCTACTGGTTTTAACATCTTAATTAATTCTAAACGTTGATTTTCACCAACAATGGGAACTCTTTTTCTTTTTTCCACTGTTGAGTCACGGGCTACCACAACAAATAATTTTGAATTATAACCTCCCAGGTTTTTTGCTTCTTGCAGGTAAATTCCATGCCCTGGATGCAGCAAATCAAAACTTTTTTCATTATATTACCTCTTTTGGTATTTTAAAGCTTCTTTTAAATCAATTTTATTTTTATAAAGTGCAGAACCAATTACAATTCCTTCCACACCACTTTCATTTAATTTTTTAATGTCATCTATTGTTGTAATTCCTCCGGAATAAACAACAGGCAAATCTACAGATTTTTTAAGTTCAATTACGGGGTCTGTATAGAAACCGCCTAAAAGGCCTTCAATACTTCCTGCCCCATGCTCTTTAAATTCATTTGATAATTCTACAGGGCTTTTATCTACTTTTTCCTGCCATCCTTTAATGACAACCTTATTGTCTTTGCTGTCAAGTGAAATCATTATTCTGTCTGAGCCGTATTCGCCGGATAATTCTTCAATGGTTTGGGGGTTTTCAATTCCCATGGTTCCAATAATCAACCGTTCAATATCCAAATCCAATAGTTCACGAGCATAATCTAGGCTTCTGATTCCCCCGCCCAATTGGATTGGAACAGATACCTCTTTTAGAATTTTTTTAATTATCTCCAGGCTGGTCTTTCCGTCAATTGTCCCGTCCAAGTCTATTACATGAATATTTTTTGCACCTTCATTTTCCCAATGAAGAGCAACTTTTTCAGGATTTTCAATTTCAACCATTTCACTACCTGGCTGGCCCTGAACAAGCTGAACACACTTTCCATTTTTAATATCGACTGCAGGTAATACTAACATTTCATCTTTATTAAATGACATTTATACCCCATAATTTTTTTATTATAATAATACTATCTTTTTGAAATCTTTTATAGTTAATG
>CACYVR010000061.1:5781-11478 GCA_902777885.1 uncultured Methanobrevibacter sp. | reverse complement strand
GCATCCGAAAAGCTATTAAATATTTTTAATAGCTGATATTTTTATTTTTTAAAGATACTTTTACGATTTAAATTTAAATCCTTATCTGAAATTATAATTATCAGTTCTTCCAAAGCTGCAAAAGTAGCCACCACCCACAAAATGACCAAAATCAAGTTTGATTTGGATAACAGCAATATGAATGGTAGTAAAATCAAATATGCACCAGTTATTTTATTCAAATAAGTATGGATAAATGTAAATTTGTGGAATTTTATAAATCCGATGACTAAAGATATTAATTTTATCAAAAAGATACATATAATCCACAAAATCATGAAATAGCTGAGATTCAAAACAGACAATAATGAAATTAAAAAGCAGAAAAAGAAAATAACATCTGCAAATGAATCTAAAAAAGCTCCAAAATTACTTTTTAAACCGTAAGTTCTAGCAACATATCCGTCAAAAAAATCACTGATTCCACAAACGATTAAAATCAGGAAAAACCATAGAGACAAAGGTTGTGTAAACAACAAAAAAACAGACAAAAAAATTCTGGAAATTGAAATATAATTAGCTAAATTCTTCATGATTCATTAAAAAAAAGGAAAGTAAAAAAAATTATTTTTTACAGTTTTTTAAAGCTTCTACAGCAGCCAGCTTTTTACCTGCCAACATACTAATACAAGCACCGCCACCGCTGCTTAAGTGACTCATTTGATCTTCCAATCCAAGCCCTGCGGTAGCCGCTGCAATATGGCCTCCGCCAATCAATGAAAAACCATTGGACTTTGCAATAGCATTGATTAAATCTTCAGTACCCATTGCAAACTTAGGATCTTCAAATACTCCTGCCGGACCATTTGCAAATATGTATTTGGCATCCCTAATCTCACCTGCATAGTAGTTAATAGTCTTAACACCAATATCGAAAATGGATTCATTAGGAATTTCTTCAAAATCAATATCCACCCTTTCACCATCACCATCTATAGCGATATCAAGAGGGTATCTAATTTTATCACCAAATCTATCTATAAGTTCCTTAGATTTGGCAACCATATCATCATATCCTCTGCTTGAAATAAAGTCACGATTTACCTGACCAATATCAACACCTGCTGCCCATAAAACAATATTTGCAACAATACCGGTAGTTAATATTGCATCTGCAGTTCCGTTGCTCAATACATTTTCCATTACATCAATGGAATCTTCAGGTTTCATTCCGCCAAGCAAAAATACGCATGGATGCTCAACATTATCCAAAGCATCCTGAATAACAGTTAACTCTTTTTCCATTACACGACCTGCAGCGGACGGAGTGTTAACTGTAAAACCTACCAATGATGCCTGTGAACGGTGAGCTGCAGCAAATGCATCATTTACAAAATAGTCAATTAATGGAGATAATTCTCTTACAAGAAGGGTTTTTGACTGCTGTTCAGGAGTTCTTGAAAGGGTCTCTTCTGAAAAAAATCTTACATTTTCAAGCAAAAGAATTTCATGAGCTTTCAAATCTTTAATGGCCTGTTTTGCTGAAGCTGAAAAAATAGAATCCACATATTTAACTCTTAAGTTTAAAATATCAGATAAAGCGTCAGCATGTTGGGATAATCTAGTGAAATCGTTTTTGCCCGGACGGCTTTGGTGGGCAAGAATTACAACGCGAGCGCCTTTTTTGGACAATTCCTTGATTGTTTGTGCATGCAGTTTAAGTCTTGTATCATCCAAAATAAATCCGGAATCAGGATCTACCGGAGAGTTAATGTCAATACGAACAAGTACTGTCTTGTCTTCAATGTCAAAATCATCTATAGTATTAAAATTCCCAGACATAGTCCCACTCATTATAATTTACTTACGAGGTCAAGCAAAGCATCTTTTGGACTTTCGGCTTTTATAATTCCTGAAGCAAGCAACACGCCATCTGCACCTAAATCCATAGCTGCTTTCATATCATCACCATTAGTGATTCCAGCACCACATAAAACTTTAACATCTTTATTTATAGCTTTTACACCTTTAACACTATCTTCCACTACTTCAGGTTGGGCCTGTGATACAGGTATACCGGTACCGATAAGTTCAGGTGGTTCAACAGCAACTGCATCCGGATTTAAACTAGCAACAGCTTTACTGGTTGCAATATTATTTGTACAGACGCAGGATTCAATTTTATGCTGTCTACATAACTGAACAACTTCATCTATATCTGCAAGTTGCATTCTTTTTTCAGAGTGATTGATTAAAGAACCGGAAATTCCGGAATCAATCAATGTCTCGATTAAATTTCCGCCGGTATGGCCTCCCGGAGTGATTGGATCAATATGTTGAGCAAAAACAGGTAAAGATGTTTCATCACAAATTCTATAAATATCTGCAGCCTGAGGAGCACCGACCATAGTAATTCCGGACTCTTCAGCAGCACTCTCTAAATCACGTGCAAGATTTAAAGCATTTATACCACTTGATTCTAAATAAGTTTTATAATTTAATATCACTATTGGTGTATTCATTATTATCCCCATATTAACTTATTATTATAATATTTGAATAACATTATTAAAAAGACTTATGTTTAGAAATCCTTTTTTTAGATAAGTCAATATACTCCTCATTAATATCATAGGCAATGTAATGGCGATTATTTTGGATGGCTGCCAAACAAGTAGTTCCGCTGCCGCAAAATGGGTCTAGAATAACATCTTCCTCATAACTATACAAATTAATTAATCTGTGAGGTAATTCAATGGGAAATGGAGCAGGGTGACCTATTCGTTTAGCGTTAACTGCCGGAAAAGTCCAAATACTTTTTGTCCATTGTATAAAATCCTCCTTAGATATTGTATCCTTTTTATCCTGAGCCTTGTTTTTGGAATAGGAATCCTTGGAAAAAACCAGTATATACTCATGATAGTCCCTTAAAACAGGATTGGAAGCAGACATCCAGCTTCCCCAGGCACATGAACCGCCGGCACTGGCAGACTTATCCCATATTATCTCCCCGCGCATTAAAAATCCCAGATTTAACATCACATTGATTACAATCATGTGAAGAGGCAGATAGGGTTTTCTTCCAATATTGGCCATATTGATACATGCCCTTCCGCCAGTGACCAATTTCTTATGAGTTTCAGCAAAAACACCCATCAATAGCTCTTCATATTCCATTAACGTTAAATCGTTGTCATATTCCTTTCCGACATTATATGGCGGAGAAGTAATCATCAGATGAATGGAATTGTCCGGAATCTCATCCATATTTTCACTGGATTTTGCATATAGCTTATCCAAATCATTATCAGGAATTTTATTTTCCACATATTCTACTTTTTCAGGGGTCTTGAAATCATCAAATAATTTTGATGCATAGAATTTACTTGAATCATGACTTTCCCTTACAATTGAACCAAAGGAAGAAGTTTTAGTTTTTTTGTACATGTTAAGACCTGTTAATTAACTTTAAAAATTTTAAACCTTTATTTTGATAAGTTTTTTCATTATTGGACATTTCAATGATTTTTCCCAATTCCCAAGGATTTTTCATGCCCGAAAAGAAATTAAGGTTCTCATCAAAGATATTATCCAGACTGCATTTCAATTCGCCAACATCATCAAAACGTATGAAACCTTTTTTGGGAGTTACCTTACGGGTATTGCCGTGATTTAAGGGGAATGGATTTAAAGACCAGAACCCCTGAATAATGCCCGCATTTTTTAAATAATCCGCTTTTTTACAAAATCCATTTGAAAGAGGAGCGTTTCCTATAACAATCAAGGGTATTTTAGAAGCCTTCCAATTAGAAACTCTGATATCAATGCATTTTCCAATTGCTTTAAGAATCGAATCCGAACGGGTGAAGCTGGGCTTGCCCTTATGTGTGCGATAATCTCCAATTTCAGTCAATGAATTTGTATTAATATCATATTCCCAATTCCATACTATTGACATTTTGACTTCAAATATTATTTTTACATCATCAGGACTTAATACTTTCTTATTCCTACTGGCGATTATCACGTCAGCAGGAGAGCTGGAAGAAATCCCGATTGCCGGAATTTGAGCCTGCTGAATAACAAAAAGATTTTTATCACCAATCAGATAATCCAACAAGTCTGCAACCCATTTTTCGCTGAATTTTCCAATTAATGAATTTCTAGACTGCAATGTTGTCTTTTTGCCCCTATAATTTTTGGGCCAATATGCAAGATAACGGCCGTCCTCGGTTTCATTAAAGAGCTGAGGGATTGATGCGAAATTTTGAGAATTATTAAAAAATAAAATTTCCTGTTCTTTATTCCATAATTGCATAGAAAATAATTAGATAATAAGCCATTAATAAATTTAACTTATGAATTAAATAAAAATAACCGTTTAAAAGCAATATTGATTTTGGAATATGAAAAATATCATGCTTCATAAAATACTAATACTAACAAAAATAAAAATTAGAAATGATTTTATGTCATTCAATAAAAGCCAACAAGAAAAATTAGAAAAAAGCGGATATAGATTTGTGGGAACACATGGTCATGCTGCGGTTAAAACGTGCCATTGGACTCGACAAAGCATTGTAGATAAAGGAGTCTGCTATAAGGAAAAATTCTATGGAATTGAATCCCACAGATGTCTTCAAATGTCCCCGGCAGTACCCAACTGTCAGCAGGAATGTGAATTCTGCTGGAGAGATTTGACATATACCCAAACCAAATGGGAAGATGATGAATATGACGACCCAAAAAGCATAGTTGACGGAGCCATTGAGGCCCAAAACAATTTATTATGCGGCTATTATGGAAATGACAAAGCAAATAAGAAAAAGTTGGAAGAACTTAAAAAGCCCACTAACGCCGCCATATCACTAGCTGGCGAACCGACACTATATCCAAAGATTGATGAATTGATTGGTGAATTTAACAGAAGAGACTTTACTACTTTTGTTGTCAGTAACGGACAATGTGCGCAAAGATTACAAAACTTAAAAAATGATCCATATCAGCTATACATTTCCCTTGATGCACCTACAAAAGAAATATTCAATCAGGTGTGCAGACCCAAAATAAATGATGCTTGGAGTAATTTAAACGAATCACTTGAGACATTATCCAGTTTTAACTCACGTACATGTATACGCAACACCTGCGTTAAGGGAAGAAATATGATTAACCCCGAAGGATATGCAAAATTAATTGAAAAGGCAAATCCTGATTTTGTTGAAGTTAAAGCATATATGTGTGTTGGATCATCACGTGAAAGACTAACTTTAGAAAATATGCCGACATTTGATGAAGTTAAAGAATTTGCTTCACAAATTGGGGATTCATGTGGAAGAAAAATAGTCAATGAATCTGAAATCAGCCGTGTTGTACTTCTGGAATGATTACTAGAAAATTCTAGTAACTCTCCAAAAATGCTTTAATTACGGATTTACAGCCTCATCAGCAGCTCCCATAGTTACCATAATACTGTCAGATATGTTGATTTCAGATATTTTTTTAGATGACTCTGATTTGGCCAGATAATATGCCTGAGCAAAATTCATAGTGACAAATATTACTTCCTTAAAATCCAAAATAAAATTATCTTCAGGTATTTTATTTAAAATTCCAACCAATTCAATTGCAATTTCATTAGATTCCAGATGCGTACCAAATTCAGCGCCGACATTAATAAGCATTATTTCACAACCATTTAATTATTTCCCCAATTCC
>CACYVR010000061.1:0-5732 GCA_902777885.1 uncultured Methanobrevibacter sp. | reverse complement strand
AAATTTCTAATTTTGAATTCAACTTCATGAGTGCATTTCAATCACTTTTCTTTATAATTATATTACTTTTAATTTATTAAATTTTTCAATTCATATTGTGAGATAAAAAATAATTAACTAGTAAATTATTGGAGCAAAATGCAAAATAAAAAAAAATATTTATATAATTTAATTTCCAAAACTATAAGATAGTAAAAATATTTTACTTATTATTTACTTGATTCATAAAAAAAGGAATGTGAATTAAATGAAAAGATCTAAAAAATTAATCATAGCAATCCTTTTAGTCATTCTTATCGGATTATTTGCAATAATTGCTGGAGTAATGCTTGGCGGTCCAGCTTTAACTGAAGAAAGTAAGAATGTACTTGTATTAGCTTCCGATAGAGGAGAACAACAAAATGGTGCTGTTGATATGGCATTCATGGTTCATCTAGAAAACGGAAAGATAACTAACTATACTCCGGTATACCCTGGAGGTATGACACACCCTTCACAACCAGAGCCCGTTCCGGGAGTTGGAGGAAGAATGCTTCTCCACGATTGTCTTTGGAATGGTGTAAAGCCGGGTATGCAGTATGCTAGTGAAATTGTAGAAGCAAATACTAAAATGCATGCTGATGCAGTTGTTCTTGTTTATACTGACGGTATTGATGCGATTATTAAGTCAATTAGTCCTCTCAAAGTTAACGGACAGGATACCAACCTTAGTGCAGAAGACATCATTCGTGAAAATGATGCATATAGCGGATATCCTGGAAATGAAAATGTCCAAGGAACAATGTCCAGAGGAGATGCAGTAATGGTATTAGTTAATGCACTTGCAGATGCCGCACAAGATCCATCTAAGAAAAGTACAATGGTTCAAACCGCTTTAGATCAATATTCTAAAGGAAATATTATAATGACGCCAGAAGGTTCATTTACAAGATTACTGGCTACAAAAGGATTTGAAAGTATAGGTAAATAATCTTTAAAGAATTATTTCTTTAAAGATCTTTTTTTATTTTAAAAATAAGTATAATTTATTCGTTTTTTGCTTTTTTTGCAATATTTTGACCAATCTTAAAAGAAGATTCCAAATCCAAAGGGAATCTGGTTTCATGAATATGTCTTCTTTCTTTTTCGTCAAAAACATCTGAGACATATCTATCGTAATTGCTGAACTGATAAGTCTCATGAACATATAGGTGTTCAGGTTTTGTAAACAATTTTTCTAAAACGGTTTCATATTTATCAAATAAGTCATGATAGCCCAAATCAAAAGAAGCTTCATCAGAAACGTTCATGGTATAAATACAGGCCAAAGGCATTCTTTTATGCTCAACGCTTTCTGTGGTACTGTAGGCTAAAAATGGAAACATGAATCTTTCCAAAAAACATCTCATATTCCCAGTTAAATCTCCAAAATATACTGGAGAACCCAAAATGATTCCATCACATTGAGTTATTTCATTTAAAATAGGTTTGAAATCATCATTATAGACACATCTGCCATAATGACGACCATTTACTTTTTTACATGCAAAACAACTTTTGCAACCATTAAAAGGAATATCATACAAATCTATTCTTTCAACTTCGGCCTCGGGAAGAATAGATTTGATTCCTTCTAAAGATTTATCCAATAGCTTTGCAGTGTTAAAAGTTTTTCTAGGACTTCCATTTATGGCAAAAAATTTCATTCTGAAGCCTTTAATTCATTACATAAATCAACTGCTTTTTTAGCTGCCTTTTCCATAGATATTTCATATGGAATTCCTGCTTCTTCAAGAAGTTTCTGACCTTCTTTTTCATTGGTACCAGTTAATCTAATAACAATATAGATTTTTCTATCTGCCTGCTCCAATGCTTTAATTACACCCCGAGCAACATCATCGGCTTTAGTAATTCCGCCCAATACATTTAAAAATACAACTTTTACAGGATCATAATTTAAAACAATGTTTAAAGCTTGATTAATAATCTGTTCAGAAGCTCCACCACCAATATCCAAAAAGGTTGCAGGTTCTCCGCCATTAAGCTTAATCATATCCATTGCAGTTAATGTTAATCCGGCACCGTTTCCGATTACTGCAATGTCTCCATCCAATTTAACAAAGTCCACTGTTTTTTTCTTATAGTGCAACATGTTGACTAAATCCTGATGTCTGTACAGGGCGTCGTTTTCAACTTCCATTTTAGCATCTGCAGCGATTAATCCATCAGGAGTCAATATTAATGGATTGATTTCGGCAATTTCACAGTCGTATTTATCGAAGACATTATATAATTTCCATATTATATCCCCCATTGGAGAGATTAATTCAGAAGGCAAACCCATTTTACGTGCTATTTCACGAGCCTCATATGGTAAAAAGTCTATTAAAGGCTGTGGATAATATTTAATGATTTTTTCAGGATTTGTTTTTGCAAGGTTTTCAATCTCCACACCACCTTCCTTACTTACCATGATAAGAGGTTTTTTTTCTGATCTGTCAATGGAAATACTTAAGAAAAATTCCTGTTTGATATCTGCTTTTTCTTCAATCAATAAATGTTTTACTTTTTCGCCTTTAATTTCCATTCCTAAAATTTCATCAGCAACTTTCCAGGCTTCACCAGGATTATCTGCAAATTTTACACCGCCTGCTTTACCTCTGCCGCCGGTTAAAACCTGTGCTTTTACCACAATAGGCACTCCCATTTCAGAACAAACTGCAACAGCTTCTTCCGGAGAGTATGCTACATGACCTTCAAGGATTCTAATTCCTTCACTGTTAAACACTTTTTTTGCTACATTTTCGAAAAATCTCATTTTTTACACCTAGATTAAACTAAATTATATCCTGCTTCAAATGCTTTGATATTTTTCTCTTCAGTTCCTGCAGGAACGCTATCTTTTATTGCTTCAATAGCGGCATTTTTAGATATAACACCAGTAATTTTTGTAATTGCTCCAACCATAACAATATTAGCTACGATTTTAAGACCGATTTCATCGTTTGCCGTTTTTGTTGCAGGAGCCTCATAAACTTTAATGTTATGCTGGTCTATGAAATCACGTACATCTTCAATATCCGTAGTTCCCGGATCAACGATTAAAGTACCTTCGTCTTTTAAATCAACAATATATTTGATTAAAGCCTCATTAGACATTGCCACCAATATATCAGGACTTTGTACTTTAGGATAGTCAATTTCACTATCACTGACAACGACTTCACATTTAGAAGCTCCTCCACGAGCTTCAGGACCATAAGATTGAGTTTGAACAGCTTCATTTTCATCAAAAATACTTGCAGCCTTACCGACAATAATTCCTGCAAGAATTACTCCCTGACCACCAAATCCGCCGATTCTAATTTCACTTCTCATTATAACTCCTCTTCATATGCTGAATTAATTAAAGTTTTCTTACCAAATTTCTCTTCACTAATTCTGTCAATATTTTCTGTGAATTCTGCTCTTTGTGAATTAGCGAACTCTCCAACAACTATTTTTCCTTCCAAATCTTTTTTCCTCATTCTGTCAGCCGCAGATTTGAATACAGTGTTCATTTTTAAAGTTACTGCCATAGCTGTTGCAGTTCTAAGTTTATTTTTACGACCGTAATAAGTTGGACATTGGGTTGCAACCTCAATAAATGAAAAGCCCGGATTTTTTAAACCGTCTTTAATGGCGGTAACCAAACTTTCAATTTGTACAGTAGTCCATCTTGCAGAGTAAGTTGCGCCGGCAGCAGCTACAAGTTCAGCCAAATTAAATGGTGAATCCATATTTCCATATGGTGCTGTAGTTCCAAAACTGCCTTTAGGAGAAGTAGGGCTGATTTGACCACCGGTCATACCATAAATATTGTTGTTAATACAAATAACAGTCAAATTAATGTTTCTTCTAGCCGCATGAATTAAATGATTTCCACCAATTGATGCGCAGTCCCCGTCACCTGTGAAAACTACAACATCCAAATCCTTATTTGCGGTTTTCAAACCAGTTGCAAAACTTAATGCTCTGCCGTGAGTAGTGTGGAGGGAATCGCATTCCATATAACCAGGAATTCTTGAAGAACAGCCGATACCTGAAACCATTGCAATATTATCAAAGTCCATTTCCGCTTTTTCCATTCCTCGTAAAAAAGCATTCATGATAGTTCCATTTCCACATCCAGGACAGAAAATATGTGGTAATCTGTCTTCCCTCATATATGGAGTAAATTTATTTTCCTGTGACATTTAATTTCCTCCCATTTCATTAATTTTAGATAATATTTCATCTGGAGTAGGCATTAATCCGCCAATTTGACCCATAAGATGAACATCAGCGTCTCTTCTTAAAACACGGTCAACCTCATAATACATTTGACCCAAGTTTAACTCCACAACCAGTACATCGGATGCATTTTTTGTAAGTTCTTTAACCTGCTTTTCGGGAAAAGGCCATGGAGTATCTAATTTAATATAACCTACCTTTTTGCCTTCAGCTCTTGCTTTTTCACAAGCTTCAGAAACTGATCTGAAAGGAGCACCATAAGATATGATAACCAAATCCGCATCTTCACAATTTTTAGACTGGACAGAACAGATTTTATCACGGTTATTCAATACTTTATCACATAATCTTTGAACTAAATTATGATGAGTTTCAGGGTCATTGGTATCAGGATAACCTCTCTCGTCATGAGTTAAACCGGTAACATGAATATTGAATCCCTGACCGAATGAAGGCATTGGATTAGTTCCATTTTCAACATTTTTAAACGGTAAAAAATTATCTTTATCTTCAGGCATTTGTCTTGCAACAATTTCAATATCTTCATCAATAGTGATTTTTTCCCTCATATGCCCGATAATTTCATCAGCCATGACAAAAACAGGAGTCCTGTATTGTTCAGCTAAATTAAATGCTTTAATTGTAAAATCAAAAAACTCCTGAACACTTGAAGGAGATAATGCTATTGGTTCGTAATCCCCATGAGATCCCCAACGAGCCTGCATCATATCACTTTGAGAAGCCATTGTTGGCTGACCGGTTGACGGTGAACCTCTTTGAACGTCAACAATTACAATAGGAGTTTCTGTAATAAATGCATAACCGATATTTTCCTGCATTAATGATAAACCCGGACCGGATGTTGCAGTCATTGATTTAGTTCCTCCCCAGGAACCTCCGATGATTGCACCGGCAGATGCGATTTCATCTTCCATTTGAACAAAAGATCCCCCTACTTTTGGAAGTTCACGGGACAGAGTTTCTGCAACTTCAGTAGATGGGGTAATGGGATAACCTGCAAAAAATCTACAACCGGCTTTTAGTGCACCTTTTGCACATGCTTCATTTCCTTGAATAAAAAATTCTTCTGACATTTTAACACCTATTTCTTCCCATTTGAAAATTTAGGATTGAAAGAATTATCTTCTTGTCCAACCCACCAATTCGTATTAGTATCTACTGTGATAGCCTGGTCTGGACAAATTACTTCACAAACTCCACAGTTAGTGCATCTATCTTCAAAATTAACATAAGGGAGCTGCACTCCTTTTTTATTAGCTTCAGAAGATATTGCATAAACATTTTTATAGCACATAAATAAGCAAAGATGACATCCTTTGCATAAATCCTCATTAATTATAATCAAATTTACAATCTCCTAAATAAATCATTAAACTATAATGTATACTATATTTGTTTTCAAACCTTTAAATAACTTATTGAAATATTAATAATTTTTGAAAAATGAGAAATTTTAAAAT
>CACYVR010000060.1:10472-11071 GCA_902777885.1 uncultured Methanobrevibacter sp. | reverse complement strand
GGTGTAATGTTTACCGTAAACCCATCCACCGGTGAAGAAATAGCTTTAATCGAAGGGTCATGGGGTCTTGGTGAAGCGGTTGTATCCGGAGACGTTACTCCCGACAACTATCAGGTTGATAAAACAAACAACGAAATCATTAACGTAACAATTTCCGATAAGAAAGTAATGTATACCAATGACGAAAGCGGTACAAGTATTAAAGTTGACGTTCCTGAAAAAATGAGAATGGAACGAGTATTGTCAGATGAAGAACTCATTGAATTAACCGAAATGGGTAAAAGAGTTCAGGCTCACTACGGCGAACCGATGGATACCGAATGGGCATTTGAAAGAGACAACTTATTCCTTCTTCAGGCTAGACCAATCACAACCTTGGGTGACGGCGAACCTGCCTCTGATGACGGCGCAAGCGTTGAAGGTGAAGTGCTGGTAAGAGGTTTAGGCGCAAGTCCGGGCATTGCAACAGGTATGGTTAAAATCGTTTTAGACATTGACGAATTGGATAAAATCGAAGACGGCGACGTTATGGTTACCACAATGACCACTCCTGATATGGTGCCTGCTATGAGAAGAGCAAGTGGTATTGTAACTGATGA
>CACYVR010000060.1:0-10457 GCA_902777885.1 uncultured Methanobrevibacter sp. | reverse complement strand
GGTAAAAAAGGTTTGGTATTTGAAGGAATCAAGGAAGTCGCTGAAGAAGCTCCTGCAGTACAGACCGTTGCAGCTGAAGCACCAATTTTAACTGTAACTGAAGTTAAAGCTAATGTAAGTATGCCCGAAGCAGCAGAAAGAGCTGCAGCAACCGGTGCAGATGGTGTAGGACTTTTAAGAACCGAACACTTGATGTTGACAGCAGGAATACATCCTGGAAAATTCATTGCTGACGGAAGGGAAGATGAACTCATCGACACAATTGCAGACAACGTTCAGATTGTAGCCGATGCATTCTATCCAAAACCTGTATGGTACAGAACCCTGGATGCACCGACAGACGAATTCATCACTTTGGAAGGTGGAGAAAACGAACCTCGTGAACATAATCCTATGCTCGGTTGGAGAGGTATCAGAAGAGAATTAGACCAGCCGGAAATCCTTAAATGTGAATTTAAAGCTATTAAAAAATTGCACGAAAAAGGATACACAAACATTGGTATCATGATTCCATTATCACAGTCTCCTGCTGAACTAGTTAAGGCTAAAGAATTATGTGCTGAAGTTGGATTCATCCCGCACAAGGATGTTGACTTTGGTATGATGGTTGAAATCCCTGCAGCTGCAATTATCATCGACGAATACTTGAAAATCGGTGTGGACTTTGTAAGTTTAGGAACCAACGACTTGACCCAATACACTCTTGCAGTTGACAGAAACAACGAATTTGTAGCAAAACACTACACTGAAGAACACCCTGCAGTAATGAAATTAATAGAAAGAACTATTAAAAAATGTGCTGAAGCAGGCGTTACATGCAGTATCTGCGGTCAGGCAGGAAGTGTTCCACATATCGTTGAAAAACTCGTTAAATTTGGAATTACCTCAGTCAGTTCCAATGCAGATGCAATAGCTGAAGTTAGAAAAACTGTAGCTAGAGCTGAACAGAAAATTATTTTAGAAGCTGCCCGTAAGCGTCTGGAATAATTTTTTTCCTTTCTTTTTTTTATTATTTTTAACATTAACAGATGATTTTATGAACGATTCACCAATAAAGAAAGATAAAATTCTAAAAGAACTGGATTTAATCCAGGATGAAGATTTAAAATATTCAAGTGGCCGTATTTTAGGTTCAATGTGTACCGAAGCACATCCCTTTGCAAAGGAAGTCTATATAAAATTCCTTGACAGCAATCTGGGAGATCCCGGACTATTTAAAGGAACAAAGGCCACAGAAGAAAAGACAATCCGAATAATTGGTGAATTGTTGAATTTGGATAATGCTTATGGAAATATTGTAACCGGCGGAACGGAAGCAAATATCATGGCTGTCCGTGCTGCAAGAAATCATGCAAGAAAATATAAGGGAATTAAAAATGGAGAAATCATACTTCCAAGATCTGCTCATTTTTCATTTAAAAAGGCAGCCGACATGATGAATCTAAAAATCGTGGAAGCTGATTTGGATGACAATTATAAAATTGACGTTGAATCACTTAAAAATAAAATTACTCAAAATACCGTTGCAATCGTTGCAATAGCAGGAACAACTGAACTGGGTTTGATTGATCCGATTGAAGAAATATCCGAAATAGCTTTTAAAAACAATATCTATTTCCATGTTGATGCTGCATTCGGAGGTTTTTCAATACCATTTTTAAAAAATATTGGCTATGACTATCCTGAATTTGACTTCAGATTGCCGGGCGTTTCATCCATAACGGTTGATCCACATAAGATGGGTCTTGCACCGATTCCTGCCGGAGGAATAATCTTTAGAAAAAAGGAATATCTGGAAGTCATGGCGGTTGACTCACCATACCTGACAGTTAAAACACAATCAACCATTGTCGGAACACGTCTGGGTGCTTCAACAGTTGCAACCTATGCCCTTCTGAAATACTTCGGCAAGTCAGGATACTCAAAAATGGCTGACGGGCTGATGAAAAACACTTACTTTTTAAAGGATTCTCTTGAAAAAATAGGTTATGATGTCATAGTTGAGCCGCAACTCAATATCGTTGCATTCAACCATCCTGAAAAAAGTCCTGAAGTTTTGTCTCAGGAATTGGAAAAAATAAATGGGTGGAAAGTTTCAGTTGCAAACTGTCCAAAAGCAATAAGAATTGTTTTAATGAACCATGTAACCAAAACTCACTTAAAGGAATTTTTAAATGATTTAAAGAGCTTATACTAGATTTCCTCAACATACATTAAAGGATAATTCAGCTCTTCGATAAACTCTATTCTAATGACTGCCCGCACATCATCAACTACTGTATGGATTCTCACATCCAGCATGTCACCTGAAAGTGAAATGTAGTCGAATTCAGTATTGTCGGTTAAGTTAATCTTAACTTCAACATTTTCAATGGCCGGCTGCAGTCTAAATGAATCTTCAATTGCACGTTCCAGGTTTTCTTTGGTTTCAGCGTTTACCGGCGTTCCAACAAACTGGTGAAAGAGCGCCCCCATACTGATTCCGCCTTCAAATATGGCACGTTCACGTGAGGTTATGTTTGAGAAATACTTTTTATCAACATCCATTTTAAATTCCTCCGTTCAAAAAGATAATCTTGTCATATATTACCTGCGAAGATATCGGATTGAAACAGAAATAAAAGAGGATTGCAGATATTATCAATACAGTAGCCAGAATGTATGGTCTTGTATCTTTCGGATAAACGAATGAAATGATAAGACCTATAATCAGGAACACTGCAGCTATAATCCATGAATATGATGCTTTTGGATTGTCATGAATTATCTTTTCATTTATTCCGCTTACGCCTGACTGTTCACCTTCAATGATTAACCTGTTTTCAGTTGAACCGATAGGATCACATGTTATCAGCATTATATGGTTTCCGCTTTCATTTATGTTTAGCTTATATGTTGCAGGCACAATCTTCTGGTCTGTGACGGTATAGTTTACCTCACCGATTCCCGGCCATTCCAGGGTAATGACGTCTCCGTTTTTAACTTCATTCAGCCTTAGAAATGGTGAGCCCTGAAGGGTTCTGTGTCCAAAAAGCACTACATCTCCCTTTGTCGGGGTATTTGATTTTTCATCCGTCATTACTCCAAGGGATAAGCTTTCGTTATTAATCTTTTCGTTAATTCCGGCTTTGTCAATGATTACCACAGGGGACGTTATGTTTTTTTCCGTTACTGTTTTGTGGGAAAAATAGTTAACCTCTCCTGCGGCGTATAATCCTATTATTATAATACATATGATTACAATAGCCGTTGAAATAATTGATCTGTTCATGGTATCATTTTTGTTTATATAATTTATATAACTTTTCTATCCGGAATATGTTGAATTGATTTCACCGGCCATCCATGAGGGTGCCTTTGCTGTTGGAATCGTTAAAACAATGTGATCCATATTGTTTATGATGAAATTAACTTTATCCTGCGGCACTTCAAGCAAAAGCATGTATTCGGCATCTAAATCTCCTAAATTTATCTGCCTTTCATAATTTGATAGCTTGACTCCATAGCTGTTAAGCATGTCGACGGTGGACTTTTCATCATAACCCTGTATTATTGCTCCTTTAAGCATTTCCAGGACATTTGAGGAGAAAGTTTGTGTATTTTCATTTGGATTCGTATTGTTTCCTACAACAACAGTATTTCCTTTGGAATACTCTGAGTCAATTTCACCGTTATCCTCATATCTCATTATTGAAAGCACCGTGCAGCCGCACACGTCTGCTTCACTTTTATTGGAAGGTGTGGAATTTGCAAAAAGCGTGTCGTTGTTGCTTTTGTAGATGTCTACAACGCTTCCGACATTTACAAGACCTGCCCCCGCCTGCAGGCGAGATACCATTATTGGAACCGAAACTGTATTGGGCTTTTCAAAGATAACATCACATAATTTGATGGCATTGTTGTTGTTTACAAATTCTATTGCCTCAGCTGATGACATTACAACATTTCTTGAGTTGTTTTCATGTACTGCCATGGTCCTGTTGAACTGATCCGTATTTCTGTGGATTGTGTTTATATGAAACTTTTTCCAGTCTGCAGTTGCCTGCTTTTCCACATTGACGGATTCGACTTCATAAAGGTTTTTTGCGTCTTTAATATTTTTTTCTAGTGTAAATGCGCTTCCGGCATCTGCCATGGGTCCCTTATACAGGCTGTGCAATTCATTCAGTTTTGACGTTTTCGCTTCGTTCAACTCCTGCTGTGCAGGTTCATAAATAATAAAATAATATGCAGAAATTATTAATGTCAGGATTACTGCGGTCATGATAATTTTTCCGATTTTTCTTTTTTTCTCATCACTAACATTACCTGAGTTTTTATTTTTAAATAATGAACCTAATTTTTCATTGAAAGCTTCAATGGGAGTTAATTCTTTTTTGTCTTTTAGCTTTGGTTTTGGAATTTCATTATTCTTCAAATCATCTAGTTCACCAAATCCTTTGGGAAATGAAGGATTATTTTCCTTTTTCATAATAAATCCTCACTATCTTTTTTTTAAAAACCTGGCACTGAAATGTATTCAAATGTCAGGGAAAGTTTTTTAAAATTTTTTTTTAAAAAATTTCTAAAAAGCTTTAATATTATTTTTAACCTTTTCATTATTAAGTTTAACTTATAAAAAAGATTATAATAATGTATTTATTAGATTTTAAATATTGTGGGGTTATTTTTCATAAAATAAGAAATTTATAACAAGTTAAAAAAATTGCTTTAGGACGTAAAAATTGCATTCAAAAATATATTATTTTCGATTAAAGATAAAATATATATAATAATTTAAAGTAATTTAATATTGTTAGACCTTAATTAATAGTGCCTTATTTCAGCGATAATTTTAAAGCTAATTTGGGGTTTTTAATTAATTTAACTATTAATTAAATGTATTTAGAACTTATATTAATAAATTGTGAGTAGTTAAATGATAGAAGATAATATACGTATTCTTAGACAAGCTGCACGAATATCGTCAGGGGATAAGCCGATTGATGAGGATATTTGGTGTGTGATTGCAGGTAATGTTGGTTTAATAGATGATGTTGCTTATAAGGCAATTGCATCTAAGAGTAGTGTAAAAATTCTATTTCGCGAACACATTTCATTAAAGGAAGGCAGAATATCAAAAAAATTTGATTTTATAATGCTGTATGGAAATTCAACAAAAATTGAAGAATTTGGCAGAATTTTCCTTTCGAAAGGAGGGGCATATATCAAAGTCTCTCACTTCTACATCAAGGAAGGATCAAAACTGATGGTTTTTGTCGCTCCTGATGATATAATAAGAGATTCAGTCTCCATTATGGAAAAGTCAAGAATTCCATTTGCGATTTTACAGGAATCACAAACCACGGGATTCATTGATGTGGAAATTAATGATGATGTTAAACTACCGGGTTTTATTAAATCTGCTTTAAAACCATTTTACAATGCAAATGAGGTTGTTTTGTCAACAATACTTATTTCAGTGGAAAATGATGAAGACGTTGAAAGGGTTCAAAGTATTGCTACATCTAATAAGATATTTGTTATAGATTTTAAAGATATTATAACGGAGGATTAGTCATGAATATTTTCGGAAATGATGAGGAAGAACAAGAAGTTGTCGATACCAGAGTTATTAGTAATAGTTTAGGGATAGATTTAGGAACTTTAAACAGGTGACAAATTTGATTTATACCAAATTCCATCTGTTGTTGCAGTTAAAAAAGATGATCCAAGTGAAGTTTTAGCTGTCGGTGAAGAAGCTAAAAAAATGTTGGGAAGAACTCCTGAAGATATTCTTGCAGTAAGACCACTTAAAAAAGGTGTAATTGAAAACGTTGTACAGGCACAGGCTTTGCTTATTAAAGCAATGCAAATCGGTATCAATGAAGGAGAAAGTGTCGGAAGAATCGTTATCGGTATTCCTGGTGATGCATCTGAAGTAGAAAAAAATGCTGCTGAAGAAATCGGAAGAAAAGCAGGTGCACAAAATATTCTTGTAATCAGTGAAGGTCTTGCAGCTGCTATCGGTGCCGGACTTCCTATAGCCGAACCAAACGGTACGATGGTTGTCGATATCGGAGCAGGTTCAACTGATATTGTAATCATTTCTCTTGGAGGTATTAATGATATCGAAACCGTAAGATGCGGTGGAGATGACATCGACAATAAAATAGTGGAACTTGTAGCAGAAAAATACGATGTAGCAATTGGTATTCATGATGCAGAATCTGCAAAAATGGAAGTTGGTATGGTTCACTGTTCAGAACAACTCGAAAACTTAAGTGTTGAAGTAATCGGAAAATCCCTGGAAACTAACAGACCTAAAAAAGTAGTCATCGACTCCATGCTTGTAGCAGATGCAGTTGAACCGTTCATGCAGGATATTGTTGACGGTTTAAATGTAGTTTTAGAAAGATTATCTCCTGAACTGATGATGGGCGTATACAATAATGCCGTTGCAGTTGGAGGAAGCTCAAGACTTCGCGGTATTAAAGAAAGAATTTTCGATGAAATCGGCATTCCAATTGAAATCTCAGACGATCCAATGACCGTTGTTGCAAAAGGAACCGCTATTGTTGCAGCAGAACCTCTTGCATTAGAACCTGAAGTACGTTTGAGAGCAATGAAATAATTTTAATTAATTATTTCTTTTTTTACTTTTTTTGATGAATATGAATATTTTAGGCATTGATGAGGCGGGGCGAGGTTCTGTTTTAGGTCCGCTGGTTATTGCTGGTGTTGTTATAGATAAACGCAAGGAAGCTATTCTGGATAATATGGGCGTTAAGGACTCAAAAAAATTAACGCCGAAAAGAAGAGAAGTTCTGGCTCGCAAGCTTAAGAAAATGTTTGAATATGACACAGTAATCTATTCCGCTCAGGATATTGACAATCTAAGAGCAAAGGGTGTTAACTTAAATGAAATTGAGCGTAAGGGAATGGAGGAACTGTTAAAAAAGCTTGATTTTGATAAGGCAATTGTCGATGCAGTTGACGTAAAGCCCGGAAGGTTTGAGGACAGGCTTAAAAGGGCAACAGGATGCGACGTTATGGCCGAACACAAGGCTGACGATAAATACATTGAAGTAAGTGCAGCTTCAATAATTGCAAAACAAACCAGGGATGAAGCAATATCTGAAATCAACAAATCTTTTGAGGATGTTGGTGGAATCGGTTCCGGCTATCCTTCCGATCCCACAACCAAAAAGTTCCTCTCAAATTATACATATAATGAAATGCCGGATTTCGTCCGCAGGTCATGGTCAACAGTTGCAAAACTGAAAGATGTTCAGACTACTTTAATCTAATTTTCATAACAGCTATTTTTAAGTATATGAAAAAATATATTAATCTTATAAATGATTATTTTGATATAAATTATATGAGGAAAAATATGGTTGTAGAGTATATTTCGCCAATCTTTGATGGGATAATGGATATTTTTACTCAAGGAGGAATTATTACTTATATAATTCTTTTTATTGGTATTTATGGTCTTATTATTGCCCTAAGAAAGATTGCATATCTTAGAAAAATTAGTCGAGTCGACACCACTGAAATTTTTGGTGTTGTAACTGCCTCCATGGAAAGGGGCGGTGCTGTTGAGGCTCTAAAGCAAATTAATGGATTTAAAAATCCTGTTTCACGTATCATTTCCGAAACTTTAAAAATCGGATATAAAAACAAAACCGAAGTTGAAGAGAGTATGGAACAGATTTTCATTGTTGAAGTGGCAAAAATGACTAAAGGTTTAAGCACCATTAAAACTATTACTGAACTGGCTCCATTCATCGGATTAATCGGTACTGTTATAGGTATTTGGATGACATTCAAGTCTTTAGGTGTTAATCCTAATTCAGCCGCAATGGCTGAAGGTATTTATGTGGCACTTACCACAACTATCATGGGTCTTTTTGTTGTTATTGTTCTTTTACCACTTTATACTTATATCCAGGGACTTATTGAAGTGGAAATGGATAAGATTGAACTTGCTACAAAAATGACCAATTGGGGATTTGCCGTAGTTAAAGTAAGGGTGGAAGCTAATGTGGAATGTGCTGTTGCGGCACTTCAGGAAGCAGAAGGGGTTGTCAATACAAGATTGATTTCAGACCCTTATGCAAATATCAAGGTTTCCTTTAAACCGAGTATGTTGGATAAAAGTATTTCTAATATTATTTTAGAGAAATGTAATGTGAATGCAGAGATTACTGAGAGTAAACTAAGACAATAAGTGATTATTATGGCAATTGATGTTAAATCATATAAAAAGAGGTTTTTACAAGATCAAAAACCGAATATTAATCTTGTTCCATTTATTGATATTTTATTTACAATAATGATTTTTCTAGTTGTTACCAGTAATTTTTCAGCTGTCGATTCACCGACACAGGCTACTGATGGTGGTGCTACAGGTAAACCGAATGTAACTGACACGTCTGGTAATGCTGAGTATTATATTGTGCCTGTTGCTAATCTGCACAAGGTAACTGTTAATGGTGTTGACAAATCCAATGCCATTTCAGGCAGTGCTGTTGGAGTTCAGGCGCGAGTTATGGATGAGGGACAGGTCACAATCAAGCCAGGGGAGATTGTTATCGTTACTCCTGATGGTATTTCTCCAGATAAGGCTGTTCAACGTCCAAAAACATAATTTAGGAGAGATTGTATGTATACTGGGAGGATATTATCAATTGGAATGAATAGTGATGGAAAGCCTTTTGCCGCATACAGGGTATCAAGCAGGTCATTTCCGAATAGGCAATGTCTGGCCTTTGATGAACGGGCTGCGGTTGTTCCAAAGGA
The DNA here is from genome assembly GCA_902777885.1 of uncultured Methanobrevibacter sp. Lineage (GTDB taxonomy): Archaea > Methanobacteriota > Methanobacteria > Methanobacteriales > Methanobacteriaceae > Methanocatella. The sequence goes on along the minus strand of CACYVR010000060.1, from coordinate 1,670 downwards.
AGGTTTTGAAAAGGATATTTTTAAAAATACATATATCGCCTATAACAGTCTTCGTATTGTTGGCGATACTGCAATCATATCAAACGGTTCTCATACTGATGTAATTGCAGATAAAATCGCTTTGGGAATGAACATCAAGGATGCATTGGCTTATTCATTGCTTACAATGGATTATGAAAAAGATGATTATAACACTCCAAGAATTGCCGGTGTTGTAACATCTTCAGATAAAAAAGATGAATATGGCTGTTTTATTGGAATCGTCAGCGATAAAAAATTGCTGGTTGAAGAAGTGCCTTACGGCGAAGCGGCATTCATATCAACATATGGCAGTCAGGTGCCTGATCCTGTTGATTTTGATGCAAAAACTGCAACTGAAGCGGCTAAATTTATTTTTGATGAAGGCACTTTTGCAAATTATGAAAAACCGGTAACTTCTTGTGCTACTGTTTTTGATGGGGAATGGACAATAGATGTTCATAATCCATAATTTTTATTTTTTTTTAAGATGATACTATGGAAATTAAGTTAATTGGCTTAGAAGGCATTCCTTTAGTTAATGCCGGAGATGACATTGGCCAAATTATAAAAAATGCTATTTTAGAATCCGATTATGATTTAAATGATGGGGACATTATTTTAATTGCTGAGACGTTGATTTCAAAGGCCGAAGGAAATATCATTAAACTGGATGATGTCACACCTTCTGATAAGGCTATTGAAATAGCTGAAATATGTAAAAAGGATCCGAAACTTGTGGAGGTTATTTTGGATAATTCAAATGAGGTTGTAAGGGTTGGTCCTAAATTTATAATTACAGAAACAAAACATGGTTTTGTTACTGCAAATGCAGCTATTGATGAATCCAATGTTGAAGATGGTCTTGCCACTCCCGTTCCTGAAAATCCTGATAAATCTGCCAAAAATATCAGAGAATTTTTAGAATCTGAATTTAAAAAAGATTTGGCAGTTATAATAACTGATACTCAGGGCAGAGCTTTCAGATTTGGTGCTATTGGAACTGCAATAGGATGCAGCGGCATTTCTCCATTATGGACTCGGGTTGGCGAAAAGGATTTGTATGGCCGTGAGCTTGAAACGACTGAAATTGCAACTGCCGATGAATTGGCCAGTGCGGCTTCCCTTATTATGGGGCAGGCTGATGAAGGTCTTCCGGTTGTTATCATTTCAGGATTTGAAGCCTTTTCTCAGTTGAGAGATAAAAATTCCAACATTAAGCCATTGCTTATGCCAAAAGAATTTGATGTATTTAGGGAATAGATATTATGATTACTGTTTTATCCGGAGGCACAGGCACTCCAAAATTGTTGCAGGGAATAAAGGAGATTGTTGAGACAAAGGACTTGTCCATTATTGTCAATACTTTAGAAAATGATTATTTTTCCGGAGTTTACGTATCGGCAGACATAGACACTGTCTTATATACGATGGCAGATATGATAAATGATGAAACATGGTATGGTGTTAAAAACGATACATTCATCACAAATGAAAGGCTTGCCGAATTATCATCTCCAGAGTTGCTTAGAATAGGTGATATTGATAGGGCCACTAAAATACAAAAGACTCTTCTCATGCAAAATCATTCACTTGAGGAAAGTGTTGAAATTCAGCGAAGGAATATGGGCATCGAGTCAAAAATCATTCCG
>CACYVR010000059.1 GCA_902777885.1 uncultured Methanobrevibacter sp. | reverse complement strand
TCACCTAATGCACCAATCCATATAATAGCACCACCATCACCACCATATGTAACCTTACCATATGAGTCAGTATCATTATTTATACCAAGTGCTTTATTTTCATTAAACTTGGAATTTCTAACAGTACCATTATAACCATTCCAATATATTGCACCACCAGATCTGCCGGCAATATTATTGATAAATTCGGAATTTGTGACAAGCCCATTTTCAGAATTCTTATGCCACTCTATAGCACCACCATTAATTTCTGCAGTATTGTTTATAAACTTACAATTAGTTACAACCGTATCCTGAGCACGGTCATTCAGATAAATAGCACCACCACTATCACTAGCACTATTATTAATAAAAGTACATAATTCTATCCTAGATGCAGCAGCACTTTCTACATCGATTGCACCACCATTAGTACTAGAATTACCATTGATAAAGACTATATTATTTAGTGTAACTTGAGCATAAATATCAAATATTCTAGCTTTATTAGCACCATCAATAGCAAAACCATTACCGTTAATAGTTATTGGCCTATTAATACGAATACCATCTTTAAAACCCTCATCACCACTTACAAATGTATAATTTCTACCCAAATCAATTACTGATTCAGTTCCATCATTTATCGCAGTATTTAATTCACGAAATGATCCGCCACCAGTACCCAAAGTCTCATTAGCCTGAAGTGAGCAGATAAAACACAATATCAAACATATTATTATAATCTCACGCTTTTTCATAATTTAACATCCCCCTCAAAATGACATATATTTATTATAAAATCATCGAGAGTTCGATATGTAATATATTTCTGATTTTATTAATATATAAACTTTAACATCAAAAAATGAAGATATAATGTTAATTTGTTTAAAAATAAAATAATAAAATTAAACATATTAATATAAAATTCAAAATCATTAAATAATGTTCTAAAATAATAAAACAAATATGAAAAAAATACAAACTCATAAAAGTAATACATTGTGAATAAAAAGACATAATGTTAATTTATTCAATAATAAAATAATAAAATTAAACATATTAATATGAAATTCAAAATCATTAAATAATGTTCGAAAATAATAAAACAAATGTGAAAAAGACACAATCTCATAAAAGTAATATTGTTGTGAGTAAAAAAATATAAGAAAATTTAAACCGAAAAATATCTTAAGAAAATTGTATTTTTCAATAACTGCATGTATATGAGTTAATCAATATATACTACTTTTTTCAAAGTTACTGAAAATATGAAAAAGGAAGCCAAATTAAGTGAAGAAATCTGAAATCACTTAAAATAAATCAAATATTTTTTACTGCTAACAAGGACTTTTTTATAAAAAATAAATCATTTTCGGATTTTTTTACAAAGAATGATTTTCACCGGAAAGCCTTTGACTTTCACCAAAAATCGTGCCCCAAAAATCCGAAGCATTATCTTCATTATATGAAACATCATATTCTCTGGAAGGATAATATGAATATTCGACCTCTTCATCACCGGAAGGTCTAAGATTATTATTTATAAAGTCATCAACTGAAGAATAGCCTCTGCCGGAAGTTGATGAGTGATTAGTTGAATTAAATGCAGCGAATGAAAAGAGTGCAATAATGACAATCAAACCCAAAACCGCCAACAATATAATCTTTTTATTGGAATGGCTGTTGACTTTTTGAGAAAAATCATTCTTATCCTTATTGAATTCCATATTATATGGCAATTTGGTACCGCATTTTCTACAGTACTTGGATTTATAATTAATTTCATCCCCACATTTCGGACAATACATAATAATAGTCTATATATTATTATATAAAAGATTGATGAACAATCAAAAACTTAGGATTTGGAGGCAAGTATAACATTCTTAATATACTGTTGAGGAAACTCTATCCTTAAATTAGACGCTTTAAGTAATGCTTCCATTCCCCTTCTTTTGCTTCTAAGGGATTGATAAGTTCCCTCAGGAATAATAATATATCCCCCAACCTTTACCTTATCAAAAATATCCAAAAATATATTTATCACTTCATCCTGCCTTTTATTGATAATACTTTCATTTAAATTAATTAAAACACATTCATAATCCCCTGCAGCATCTTTTACCATATCGGAAGTGATTTGAACACATGAAGCATTAATCTTTTGATCACTTACCAGAAGAACGGTGCCGTACTTTTCAATTAACGCCAGCAAATCATTAGTCTCTTTAACTGCCTTATCGATATCCACATCAATTTTTTCTTCAGTCTTTTCACTAAGCACCAAATCAAATGCCATGGATTCGACTTTACGTAAAAATTCGATGTCTTTGTATAATTCAAACAAATCTTCATGAACCAGATACACATTACCCCCAGCAGTATTGACATCCTCTGTTTTTACAAGAGGCGCATCTTCATTAAATAAATTTGGCAGTATCGTATCGTAATAACTGGATAGCTTAATACTGATGTTTTTTATTGGAGATGACTGTGCAAAAATCTCTTTAGGAACTATGAAAAACTTTACAGCACCATGAGCATATAACCGATATGGTTTTTTTTCTTTCCTCTTCAAACCTGTCGGGCTTTAAATATGCATCCAAAATACTGTCCGTTTCATGCTGGCCCGAAATCTTATCTAAAAATCCGGTAGACATGTTACCCCCAGAAGGTCTGCAATTAACTTCAATCAAAACCGGTCCGTCCTCATCAATCATATATTCACCATGGACAGGACCATATTGGATTCCTAAAGCATCAGCTACACTATATGCATATTCAATCATTTCCGCTTCGCCAAGATTTAATTCATTAACTGTTTCACATGTATCATAAAGAATTGTTCCTTCACTGGTCTTTACTTTATTATATTTCCATACCATGGTAATCCTATGACTTCCATTGCATGATAATGTATTTACAATATATTCTTCACCGTTGATACGCTCCTGGACTAACAGTTCACTATTGTCTTTTCCATAAACATCAGATTTGTTGAATAATTCATCTAATGAGCTAATCATTTCATCCTTATCCAAACAGATACGTACACTATAAGATGATGCTCCTTGCAATGGCTTAATAACAACTTCAGTTAAATTTTCACTATCATAAAATTCGATTGCTTCATCAACAGAGCGAACAACCTGACCTCGAATATGTCTTAGATTATGTTCAGCCAATCGGTTATGCATTTCATCTTTTAATGTCATAGCCCCTATATTTTCAATAGGATTGCATAATAAATTTAAATCATTTGCCAATTTTGTTGCGAGAATGACACCAAACTCACTGGCAGGTAAAACTAAAAGAGGATCATAAGCCCTAATCATCTCAAGAGTTTCTTCATAGGTATCCTTCTCATGAAGCCATAAAAAATCCTCTTCAATTGAATCCAATTCATCACAAATCCCCTGATAATAAATATTGCTCTGTTCATTGCCGCCCATATTCTTCATTTGCAATACAACAAGTCCAAAACCTCTTCGAACAACATCCTGAATAAAATTCATTCCTGTGGATGCGGTTCCACAATAACTATATTTCTCATGATAACCACCAATATATAAAATATTATATTGTTATTTTTATATAATATTTATCTATAATATTAATGTGATTGAAATGGTTGAAGAAAAGATTACCCAATGCATGAAACCCCATGGAGAGGAAGGAATTCAAGCAATTGAAAATATGAACGAAAACCACAAGCCAATATCTGAATTTGCATTTGAATCCATCAATGTAGGTGAAAATGATGAAATTCTCGATATCGGATGCGGAGGGGGAGTAAACATTGAAAAATTCCTCAAGTTAACTGCAAATAATGTGGATGGACTTGATTATTCTGAAGTTTCGCTATCACAATCTGTAAAAAGGAACAAGAAAGCCGTTGAGGATGGAAGATGCAGAGTAATCAAAGCCAATGTAATCAAAATGCCCATTGAAGATGGAATGTATGATCTGGTTTCCGCTTTTGAAACAATTTATTTTTGGCAAGATATAGAAAATGCATTTAAAGAAGTTTCAAGAATAATTAAAACAAACGGACAATTCATGATAGCTCAGGGAACTGATGGAAATCATCCGGATGATAAAAAATGGTTAAGCACGGTAGAAGGAATGAAGGTATACACGGCTGACGAATTGAAAAGATACCTTTTGAATGCAGGCTTTTCAAGCGTCAGTTGCTTTAAAAAAGAAAATGATTATATTATGGTGGTGATTGCAAAAAAATAGAAAAGATTACCTATTTAATAATTCACCACTTTCAAGCTCTTCTACCGAAAAACCACTAACTTTAGAAGCCTCTTCAACACCAAAAATACGACTAAACCTAAGAGCCATACCAAATTCACCCTTCTCAACACCAAGTTCCATACCTTGCTCAATTCCTTGCTCAATTCCTTGCTCAATTCCTTGCTCAATTCCTTTTTCTAAAATTCCGCTACTCATTACCTTTTCATATATCTCATCAGCAGGCATATCCATAGTAATCACCCTAATTAATTTTTTTCGTTCTTCCTCATCCGAAACATACTGATTTATAGCCAATATTAATGGCAAATACATTTCATCACGATCAAATAATCTTTTCTTTCGTATTTCATTAATCAAATCGCAAACATCCTTTATTTTTGAAAGTCTCAACTTTTTTTGAACCATGAATGGTGATAGAATCAAAAACTGAATCTCTTGATGTGATAGCTTTAAGTTATTTATTAGTTTATTTTTAATAGTTAAATATTTTACTTCATCATACGAATCCAGTAAATAATGGATTATGGGTTTTAATAATGATGTTTCAGTTTCTTTAAAGATAAAGACATCGGATTTGATATGATATGTGCAAATAATAACTGTAACAACTGCTTTACCTGATTGACACTGGAGACGAACTTTATACTCCATGTATTTTTTCAAATTTTTCATCTCAAGCTTAACGTCTTGAAATTCAAAATTTAGAAGTATGCCCTCACGAGTTTCAAAAACCAAATCCGAAAATAAGCTCGTTCCATCTAAACTATTCAACTCATTTCTGTATAATCTGATTATATGATAATCTAATCCAAAAAAATCAACAAATAATTGTCCAAAAAGGATTGCAGATACTTTGAAAAATTTATCTATATTCTGATGCAATTAAACCACCTCAATTTTTTTAATAATACTTTTTTTAAAAATCATCATACATAAAAATTGTTGAAGTGCGACTGCGTGCAAATGTGCTTTTGTGAAAAAACAAAAAAGGTATATTCTTTTTTCATCATTTAACTATAAATATCAATAAAACACATTTATATATATGGAAAACTATGAACAATGGGATTCAAGATGGTCTTTTATTTTTGCAATGATTGGATGTGCCATAGGCCTTGGAAACATCTGGAGATTTAGTTATGTGGTATATTCCAATGGAGGAGGATCATTTTTTATACCATATTTTGTGGCAATAGCTCTTATGGGAATTCCATTTCTGATTTTAGAGTATGGTGTTGGATTTTCGTTTAAACGTTCATTTACTGAAATTTTTAAGTCGATTAATCCCAAATTCGAATTTATTGCATGGATTTTAATTTTTCTCATTGCAATAGTTCTGATTTATTATATGGTAATCATAAGCTGGGACATGTTTTATCTGATGAACAGTTTTTCCTTTGGCTGGGGAAGTGATACTGCGGCCTATTTTGTACATAATGTCGGAGGAAGTGAAAACCTTTCAAAAATTGGCAATTTCTTCATCCCCATAGGAATAGGAGTTATAATAACATGGTTTATATTATGGTTCATTTCCCACAAATCAATCAATAAAGGCATAGGTGTTGCTTCAAAGATTTTAATACCTTCAGTGTTTGTAATAATGATTATTATTGTCATTTACGCATTGACCCTGCCCGGTGCGATGATTGGAATTAATGCGCTTCTTAATCCCAATTGGATGGCATTGACTGACATCAACATATGGCTTGTTGCATTTTCACAGATAATATTCTCACTTGGAATGGGTGAAGCTATGGCAATGACCTATGCAAGTTATCTGAAAGATGATGCTAAGTTAACTGATAATGTATTGATTGTCATTGCATCAAATTCAAGCTTTGAAATATTTACGGCATTTGGTGTGTTTTCAATTTTAGGATTCATGTCAGTAACTTCAGGAACTCCAATGGTTGAACTGGTCAGTGAAGGTACGGGACTGATATTTGTCGTATTTCCAAAAATCTTTGACATGATGGGAATTGTAGGCCATATTTTAGCGCCGTTATTCTTCCTGGCAGTGCTGTTTGCAGGAATTTCATCAGCATTTGCATTTTTTGAACCGATAGTCGGATCAATTTCTGCCAAATTTAATATAACACGTAAAAGACTGGTGACGACGGCATAATTGACGCCTTTGTTAATGAGTTTGGAATATTGCTTCTGGTTGCAGTCCAGTGCATAATATTTGGATGGTATTATGGTGCAGAAAAGCTTATTCCTATTATAAATAGACAATCCAGCATTAAAATTGGCAGGTTATGGAAAAACATTATCAAATACATACTTCCAGTATTCATTTTCATTATCTGGATAATCGGAATCATCACATTATTCATGAATGCAAAACGTTTTGAAGTGATAGTTGATATTGGAATAATACTTCTGGTTTTAATACTTTCAGCAATATTTTACAAAATTAAGGCACCTGCAAATCAGTGATACGCCATAAGACTTTTTAAATAAAAATAAGAATAAAAAAAGCCCATAATTTATGAGCTTAAACTAAAACTATAACAGTTCTTTTCTTAAATCTATTGTGTCTTTTAAATCAGGCCCTGTTGAAATAATTGTAACAGGAACACCAGTTTCAGTTTCGATTTCATCGATGAATGCCTTGGTTTCAGCTGATAAGACACTGTAATCCTGCGTTTTAGCACAGTCGGGATATAATCTGTCCACACATGTTAAAGCGATTTGGGTTGCTCCATTGATTCTGCAGGATTCCTTTGCAAGTTCCATGTCAAAGTATCCTATACGTCTACTCAAAGTATCCTATACGTCTACGGCGTCCGGTTACAACACCGTATTCTTCCAATCCTTTACTTTCAGCTTCTTCCTGTGACATTTCGGTTGGGAATGGTCCTTCTCCGACACGGGAAATATAAGCCTTGAATACATTTATGACTTCATCGATTTTTGTCGGACCAACACCCACATCAGCTGCAAATGTAGATGCGGTAGTGTCCTTACTGGTTACATAAGGATAAGATCCATAGTAAAGGGACAATGCAAAGCCCTGGGAACCCTCAATGAATACGTCTTCACCATTGTCAATAGCTTCATTACATTCCAATGAGACATCAGCAATGTAATCTTCAAGTTCTGCAATATCACGTGCAAGTTCGATTGTTCTCATTCATTACACGGTCTGAATTTGCCGGACCGCAGCCAGAACCAGTACTTCCTATTTTTTTAGCCAAATACTGTGAAGACTTATCTCTATTCATATGATCTTCAGTGATTATTGCACAACGTGGGTCAATTGACATTCTTTCTTTTACATTATATTTCGCCAAACATTCTTTCTTTTACCTTATATTTTGCCAAATCATCAAATTCTTTATAAAGTACATCGGGATTGACTAAAACTCCAGCCCCAATCATGAGTTTAGCATCGGTATGTACAAAACCGGATGGGGTTAATCTTAAACCGTATTTTTCTCCATTAAACTCTACGGAATGGCCCGCATTTGGACCTACACCCGCACGAGCTATTATTGATGGTTTATCATTGTCACAGAGGTAAGTCCTACTAAAATACTACAAGTCATTTAATAACTCCTTAAAATAATTAATTATGTGAAAAAAAATTTCATAACAATAATAGTATATAATTAATAATTAAAAAACTTTTCCAACATATTTTTAAATAATATGATAAGGCATAAATATAATACAACTTAAACAAAATCGGGTAATATATATGCATATTGAAAGACAATATAGAGAATTGGAAAAGATTGAGGAGGTTCGAGCATATAATATCAGCAATATTAATTTGTTTGAGCAATCTCCCCAGTATCAAAAGCCAATAAAAATTCCCTTTTGCAATATTATCAAATATGTGCAATCAGACGTTAATATGTTAATCCCAATTGAGGATGGTGAGGATTTTATCATTAATCGTTTGGGTTGGAATATACTGCAGAGAGGAAACGCTAAACTGGAAAAGATGTTGAAGGTCGTAAATTGAGTGAATGTTCACCATTTTTCCATGAGATTTTTAATGAACCATTTAAAGAAGTGTTCAAGACGAAAAAAACAAAATCCATGAGAATTTATTACTATATCAGCAATAAAATTAAAAGCATTACAAACGTCCACATCATTTATGAAGAGGGTAATATTTTTATCATTTCTGATTACAGGGATGAACTTATAGATGAAAGAAGTTTGGAAGAAAAAAAACTGGAAGATGATGCAAATAAATCCACTTTAATCGAATATTTCTCACAGACCGGAAGCTACTATAAAACAAGAAACGAATATACCTGGACTCCTGGAATATATAATATTATTAATAGAACCAAAGAGTCTGATGATGCATATTACAATATTATCTTTGATTTGGTAATACCTGAAGACAAGCCA
>CACYVR010000058.1 GCA_902777885.1 uncultured Methanobrevibacter sp. | reverse complement strand
ACCTTTTCCAATCAATGCATTTGCAATGCGGTTTGCCTTTTCATCAAGTTCTTTATATGTCAATGTCTCATCACTGGCAACAAGTGCAATTTCATCAGGTTTTTCAGCCACTTGCGCTTCGAAACGTTTATGAAGGAACGGATTGTCCAGTTCCTCAAACTCAGGCAAGAGGAAGTTTGGTGCAAGCTCTATTTCATTGATTCTTAATTTGTCCATATCATTTACGAAGAACTGAACCAAAATGTATTTGATTGCCTTTAGGAAATCAGTCACATACTCTTTGGTATAGATTTGGTCATTATATTCAATGAACATTGAAATCTCATCGCCGTCATCGTAAACATCCATATTGATTTTATAGTCTGTTGCAACAGTACCGTCCAGTTCTTCCATAACATAGGTATTTCCGTCCATTTCTAAGTTATCAGTTTCAAATGCTCCATGGTAGGCATAGAAGAATTCAGGTTTTAACTGATACTCTTCAGAAAGCGTTGTGTATGGACCTTCCGTTGAAGATAGTAGTTAACAATGTCTTGTCGGAGAAGGTGAACTTGTTCAGCGCAAGGACTGTAGCACTCATAAAGAGCACATTTGGACTTATGGAATGGTCCTTACAGAAGAGCCTTACGAATGAAGAATCAATCATTTCATCAATGAGCTTGATATCAGCTTCATCAGGATTTCCATTAAGATTTGGAGTAAGGACTGTGGATTCAAATCCTTGACTAAACCTGTTTTTATAGTACTCTTTTGAAATTTCGTTTTCACTTAGTTCCTGTTCAATTAAACTGTAAGCGTATCCGTCAACAATTTCTTCACTGACCTCTCCGCCATTGTAAATGCTGAGTATATCTTCAAAGAGAAGATCCATTGAAACACCATCCGTAATTACGTGGTGGATATCAGAAAAGAGTACCGTTTCTTCAGGAGTCTTATAGATTTTGAATCTAAAGAGCTGATTGTCATCCAATGGAATGTACTTGATATCATTGTCCATCATTTCCCGGTTGGTTATTGAATCAATTTCTACAATTTCAATATCATCAATCTCAGCATCATCACATCTTTTCTGTCTCAATTCTCCTTCAGGAGTTGTAATAATTCTTGTTTTAAGATATGGGTGTGCTTCAATACCATCAATAACAGCCTGTTTAAGTTTTAACGGATCAACAGAACTGGCAAAGCGTATTGCAGAAGGCATCGTGTACTTGATTTCATCAGTCTGTGCACATTCATAGTAGATACCCAACTGATTAGATGTAAGTGGGAAAAGATCCATTGATTCCGCAGTCTTAATGATTTCAGGAATGTCAATTTGCGCATCAATGTTGTTATCTACCTTATCAGCAAGACTTTCGATTGTTGGATTGTTGAACAAGTCAGTTATTTCAATGTTAACGTCAGTCTCGTTGTAAATCATTGAATTCAATTTCATCAGTGTCAATGAAGTGAATCCTAAAGAGTATAAATCATCAGTAATACCAAACTCTTCAGCGCTTGAAAGTGATGAAACCAATCTGAATATCAATTTTTCAGTTTTTGTTTCAGGTTCAACGAAATCAAGTGCTAATGAAGGATCAGGTAATGCCTTCATATCTGTTTTTCCGTTAGGAGTTTGAGGAATCTCCTCAATTTGCATAAAGACTGTTGGAACCATATATTTAGTCAGTTTACTTTGCAAGTAACGTTTTAAGAGATTAATGTCAATATCTGCCTCGGCAGTGAAGTAAGCACATAAATGGTCACTGTTATTTATTTTCTTGATTGCAACAACAGTATTTTTAATGTTAGGGAATCTGGTAATGTTGGATTCTATTTCACCGATTTCAATTCTCAATCCTCTTAATTTGATTTGGTTATCGATTCTTCCCTTAATGTCTATATCGCCGTCAGGAAGCTCTATTGCATAGTCCCCACTTCTGTAGTATGGGATGTCATTGATTGTAAGGTATACCTCTTCGGTCTTGTCAGGCATATTGTAGTATCCTTTACCTACACCAGTACCGCCGATGTAGAGTTCTCCCATTACACCTTTAGGGAGTAATTTTCCATCAATATCTCTTACTTCAGTCACATAGTTTTGTAAAGCCTTACCGATAGTTATTACATTAGGATCAGTTATTTCCTTATAGTTGGAAGCAATTGTCGCTTCGGTCGGTCCGTAACTGTTATATACTTTTGCATCAGTGTATTCCTTAACTCCTTTGAATGCTTTGGCTGAGAATTGCTCTCCACCCATTACAATACATTCAGCGCACTCAATCACTTCACAGAACTCGTCAACTTCAAGATAGGACAGTAACCTTGATGGAGTGAATTCCATGACCTGAGGTTTTTCCTTTTTAATCAATTGGATTAAATCAACGACATTCTTGATTTCTGAATCATTTGCAAAGATGATTTTCATTCCATTAGTAAGACCTGTTAAGATATCTTCAAGAGATGTATCGAATGCAATTGTTGCAATACTTAACAAGTTGTCATATTCACATTTAGGATTTCCTTCGGTTTCGTTACATGCATTTTCATGCCCTATCATTACACCTTTAGGTTTTCCGGTGGATCCTGAAGTGTAAATCATATATGCCGTATCGTCAGGTGATATTTCAACATCAGGATTTTCGATATTATCCTCTTCAATCAGTTCTTTAATATCCAATGAATTGTCCTGAGTTTCATTAGCTATGATATAATCTGCCTGACTGTTTTCATAAATGTATTCAATCCTTTCTTTAGGATATTCCATATCAATAGGGATAAATCCGCATCCTGCCTTTAAAACACCAATTATTGAAGCAATCAAATCTTTGGTTCTTGGAAGCATAATCAAAATATTATGTCTTGGTTCGACTCCGCGCTTGATTAAACCATTGGCAATCCTATTACTTAATTCATTCAATTCCCTGTAGCTGTACTCCTCATCATTTGAAACCAATGCAATTTCATCTGGCTTGCTTTCCACTTGTAATTCGAAACGTTTGTGAACAAATGGATTTTCAAGAGGGATGAATGTAGGCAATTCCTTAGTGGTTTCAAGCTCAATGTCACAGATTCTCAATGTCCTAATATCACCATTAATGAACTGGTTTAAAACTGTTTCAATTGAACTCAAGAACGTTTTAATATAATCTTCAGAGTACAATTGGTCATTATATGCCACTTCAATATCAAGCATATCATCACTTTTTGCTACTCCAATATCTATTTTATATTCAGTATCTGCAGCAGCATTTGCCAGTTCATAACTTCCATAATCATCATCACCAATGTCAACACTTTCAGCAGCTCCTGATTCATTATAGGCATAGAAAAATTCAGGTTTTAACTGATATTTGTCAGCAATCTTTGTATATGGATAAATACTGTTATTTATTGAATCAATCCATGTTTGGTCTACAGATTTAATGAATTCTTCAACTGTCTGTTCTCTGTTTTCATTTTTCATGATTAACGGAAGGGTTTTAACAAGGAATCCCTGAGTATTGAAATAATTAGAATTGGTTCTTCCATTAAATATCGTGGTTATCAATGTATCGTCACTGTATGTGAACTTGTTCAGGTTCAATATGAGCGCAGATATCACTAATGAATTGTGACCTATTGAATTTTCCAGACAGAACTCATTGATTTCGGCTGAATCAATAGTGGTTGAAACATATTTGGTAGTTCCCTCTTCAGGATTTCCATTAAGGTCCGGAGTGAGAACTGTTGAATCGATTTCCTGAGACATCTTGTCATCAAAGTATTTTTCAGCTTCCTCATACCTTTCGCTGTTCTGAAGGTCATTTTCAATGAGGCTGAAGACATAACCGTCAACAATTTCCTTTTCAATCTCCTTATTTTGATATGCATTAGCAATATCTTCAAATAAGAGTTCTTGAGATTCACCATCAGTTATAATATGGTGGAAATCAGAGAACAATACGACTTCATCATCTGTATCATATATTTTGAATCTGAAGAGCTGTTCATCATTAATCGGGAATGCTTTTACATCATTTTTGATGATTTCCTCGTCAGTTATAGAATCAACTTTAACGATTTCGATTTCATCAATTTCAGCATCATTGTTTTTATACTGTTTTATAGTTCCATCATCAGCAAGCACCATTCTTGCCTTAAGATATGGATGAGCTTCAACGACTTTAAGAATAGCCTCTCTTAATTTTTCAGCATCAATTTCCTTGCCGAATCTAGCGACTGCAGGCATTGTATATTTGATTTCATCCGGACTTTGAGCACATTCGTAGTATATACCCAATTGATTTTCCGTCAATGGGAAGTACTCCATATTTTCGGCCATTTCAATAAACTCATCTAATTTAGATGACTGATCATTACTGCCTAAAATTTCAGCGGCAAGCTTTTTAATTGTTGGACTGTTGAACAGAATTGAAATATCAAGGTTTACACCCATTTCCTTGTAAATCAATGTATTCAATTTCATCAATGCAAGGGAAGTGTATCCTATGGTATACAAGTCATCAGTAGTACCGAATTCATCAGTTTCTATTAGCTCGGAAATGATATCGAATAACTTTTGTTCAGTTTCATTTTCAGGTTTAACGTTTTCAAGTTCAAGTTTTGGTTCAGGCAATGCCTTTATGTCGGTTTTACCGTTCGGCGTTTGAGGCATCTCATCAAGCTGCATATATGCAGTAGGAATCATATATTTGGTTAACTTATCTTTCAGGAACTCTTTCAAGCTTTTTGGTTCAATCTCTTCATCTGCAGTATAATATGCACATAAGTGGTCGTTGTTGTTGATTTCGTTGATTACAACGACTGCCTGTTTTACTGAAGGATATCTGTTAATGTTTGATTCGATTTCACCAATCTCTATTCTTAATCCCCTTAGCTTAATCAATAGCATAATCTCCACTTCTGTAGTATGGGATGCCATTTATTTCAAGGAATACTTCTTCAGTCTTGTCGGGCATGTTGTAATATCCTTTACCTACACCGACACCACCAATGTATAACTCTCCCATTACTCCATAAGGCAATAGCTTACCGTCAATATCACGTACATCAGTGACATAATTGTATAATGGATAACCTACGGTTATGTCATTGACATCGGTAACTTCCTTGTTGTTTGAAGTAATTGTGGTTTCAGTCGGTCCGTAACTGTTGTATACTATTGCATCAGAGTATTTTCTGAAGTTTTCATATACTTTAGTTGAGAACTGCTCACCACCAAGGAACACACATTTCAGGAATTTGATTGCTTCACAAAAATCATCCACTTCAAGGTATGAAGCCAATCTGGACGGAGTGAAGTCTGCAACTTCAGGTTTATTTTCTGCAATCAAACCAACAAGATCAGGAATGTTTTTAATTTGACTGTCATTAGCAAATATTAATTTTATTCCATTTGCAAGAGCCACAAATATATCATCCATAGCCACGTCAAAAGAAATTGTAGTAATACATAACAGGCTTTCATATTGTGATTTAGGGTTACACACTTCGTTACAGATGTTTTCATGAGAAATCATCACACCTTTAGGATTTCCAGTTGACCCTGAAGTATAAATCATATAGGCCAGATCATCAGGAGTAATTTCAACATCAGGAGTTGAAGCATCTGTTTCTTTTAACAGTTCCTTAACGTTCAATGAATTCTCATTATCCTCATCAGAAATGATGTAGTCAGCCTGACTGTTTTCATAAATGTAGTTAATCCTCTCCTGAGGATATTCCAAATCGATTGGAATGTAAGCACATCCTGCCTTTATAATTCCCAATATTGATGCTATGAGATCACTGTTTCTGTGAAGCATTACTAAAACATTATTTTTAGGTTTTACTCCTTTTTTGATTAATGCATTAGCTATTTTATTCGCTTTTTCATTAAGTTCTTCAGCAGTTAATGTAGCATCTTCTGCAACAAGAGCAATCTTTTGAGGATTTAATTCAACTTGCTCTTCAAAACGTTTGTGGATAAACGGATTTTCCACCGGAGTGAATACAGGTAACTCTTTTTGGCTTTCCAATTCAATATCACAGATTTTAAAGGTCTTGATATCATTGCTTATGAATTGGTTTAAAACTGTTTCAATTGAATCCAAGAACATTTTAATATAATCTTCAGTGTACAGTTGATCATTATATGATATTTCAATATCAATTGAAGTATCCTGTTTTAATACTGCAACATCTATTTTATATTCAGTATCTGCAGTTGCATATGCCAATTCATAGTTTTCATAATCGTTACCATCAATGACAAGACTTTCAGCACCTTCACCTTCATTATATGAATAGAATAATTCAGGTTTTAACTGATATTTGTCAGCAATCTTGGTATATGGATAAATACTGTTATTTATTGAATCAATCCATGTTTTATCTACAGATTTAATGAATTCTTCAACAGTTTGTTTTCTGTTTTCATTTTTCATAATTAACGGAAGGGTTTTAACAAGGAATCCCTGAGTATTGAAATAATTAGGATTGGTCCTTCCATTAAATATTGTAGTTATCAATGTATCGTCACTGTATGTGAACTTGTTCAGGTTCAATATGAGCGCAGATATCACTAATGAATTGTGACCTATTGAATTTTCAAGACAGAACTCATTGATTTCGGCTGAATCAATAGTAGTTGAAATAAATTTAGTGGTTCCCTCATCAGGATTTCCGTTAAGATTCGGAGTAAGAACAGTTGAATCAATTTCCTGAGACAGTTTGTCATCAAAGTATTTTTCAGCTTCCTCATACCTTTCGCTGTTCTGAAGGTCATTTTCAATGAGGCTGAAGACATAACCGTCAACGATTTCCTTTTCAATCTCCTTATTTTGATATGCATTAGCAATATCTTCAAATAATATACCTTGTGATTCACCGTCAGTAATAATGTGGTGGAAATCAGAGAACAATACGACTTCATCAGCAGCATCATATATTTTAAATCTGAAGAGTTGCTCTTCGTCCAGTGAAAATGCTTTTACGTCATTTTTAATAATTTCATCATCAGAAATTGAATCAACTTTAACGATTTCGATTTCATCAATTTCAGCATCATT
The DNA here is from genome assembly GCA_902777885.1 of uncultured Methanobrevibacter sp. Lineage (GTDB taxonomy): Archaea > Methanobacteriota > Methanobacteria > Methanobacteriales > Methanobacteriaceae > Methanocatella. The sequence goes on along the minus strand of CACYVR010000058.1, from coordinate 15,387 downwards.
GTTAATCTTGCAACAGCAGGCATTGTATACTTAATTTCACCAGGACTTTGCACACATTCGTAGTATATACCCAATTGATTTTCCGTCAATGGGAAGTACTCCATATTATTCGCCAGTTCAATAAGCTCGTCCAATTTGGAAGACTGCTCATCACTACCTAAAATTTCAGCAGCAAGCTTTTTAATTGTTGGACTGTTGAACAAAATTGAAATATCAAGGTTTACACCAATTTCCTTGTAAATCAATGTATTCAATTTCATCAATGTTAGAGAAGTGTATCCTATGGCATACAAGTCATCAGTAGTACCGAATTCATCAGTTTCTATTAACTCAGAAATGATATCGAATAACTTTTGTTCAGTTTCATTTTCAGGTTTAACGTTTTCAAGTTCAAGTTTAGGTTCAGGCAATTCTTTGATATCAGTTTTACCGTTCGGCAATTGAGGAATTTCATCCAATTGCATGAATACCGTTGGAACCATATAGTATGTTAACCTTTCCTTCAAGAATTCTTTTAATGCATCGTTATCTATTTCTTTTTCAGCAGTGAAATAAGCACAAAGATGGTCGTTATTGTTGATTTCCCTGATTACAACAACAGCATTTTTAATATTTTTAAATTTGTTAATGCTTGATTCAATCTCGCCGATTTCAATCCTCAATCCTCTGAGCTTGATTTGGTTGTCGATTCTTCCCTTAATGTCAATGTCTCCATCAGGAAGTTCTATTGCATAGTCCCCACTTCTGTAGTATGGTATGTTGTTGATTGTAAGGTAAACTTCTTCTGTCTTGTCCGGCATGTTGTAGTATCCTTTACCTACACCGACACCACCAATGTACAGTTCTCCCATAACACCCTTAGGCAGGAGCTTACCGTCAATATCTCTAACTTCAGTAACATAGTTTTTAAGTGCCTTACCGATTGTAATGTTTTCAGGATCAGTAATTTCCTTATAGTTTGAAGCAATTGTCGCTTCGGTAGGTCCGTAACTGTTATAGATTGCAGCGTCACAGTATTTTTTAACTCCGTTGAACGCTTTGGCTGAGAACTGTTCACCACCCATTACAATACATTTTGCACATTCAATAGCATCACAGAACTCTTCAACTTCAAGATATGATATCAGTCTTGAAGGAGTGAATTCCATTACTTCAGGTTCATATTCTTTAATCAGTGCAATCAAATCAACGATATTTTTGATTTCTGAATCGTTTGCAAAGATTATCTTAATTCCGTTAGTGATACCGGTCAAGATATCTTCCAGGGATGTATCGAATGCAATCGTAGCAATACTCAATAAATTATTGTATTCACATTTAGGATTTGATTCCGCCTGGTTACATGCATTCTTGTGTCCAATCATTACTCCTTTTGGATTTCCTGTTGAACCTGATGTATAAATCATGTATGCAAGGTCATCCGGAGTAATATCAACATTAGGATTTAACGTATTTTTCTCTTCAAGCAATTCATAGATGTCCAATGCATTGTCTGCTTTTCCATCTTCAGTTATGATGAAATCTGCCTGACTGTTTTCATAAATGTAGTCAATACGTTCCTTAGGATATTCCAAATCAATAGGAATAAATGTACATCCAGCCTTCAGGATACCAATTATGGTAGCTATAAGATTACTGTCCCTTGGAAGCATTGCTAAGACATTACTTTTCGCTTTTACACCTTTTCTAATAAGAGCATTAGCTATACGATTTGCCTTAATGTTTAGCTCTTCATTGGTTAATGTGGCATCTGTTGCAACAAGAGCAACGCTTTTAGGGTTTTCTTCAGCTTGTTTTTCAAAGCGTTTGTGGATAAATGGAATTTCAACAGGACTGAAAGTAGGTATTTCTTTTGTAGCTTCAAGTTCCACATCACAAATCATCAATTCATTAACGTCATTATCCATGAATTGATTTAAGACAAGTTTAATTGAATCAATGAATGTTTCAATGTAATCCTGAGTGTATAACTCATCATTGTACTGGATTATAAAGTCTATTTTATCCTTTGAAACATCAATATCAAAGTTAATCTTATATTCTGTCACATTTAAGTCCTCTGATTCCAATTCACTTTCTTCATAAACAGTTCCATTTATTTCACGAGGTTCTGAATCTATGAATTCCTGATATGTGAAGAAGAATTCAGGTTTTAATTGATATTCCTGTGCAATGCTTGTGTATGGATAAATACTATGACTCATTGTATCTTTCCATACATCATCAATTTCATTAATAAATTCCTTAACTGTAATCTGCCTGTTTTCATTGCTGAATATCAATGGAATTGTTTTTACTAAAAATCCTTGAGTATCATAGTAAATTGGATTGGATCTTCCATTAAATATAGTTGTAATCAATGTTTTATCACTGAAAGTGTACTTGTTCAATGTTAATGCAAGACCTGCCAAGAACAGTGAATTTTGACTAAATGAATTACGATTACAAAACTCTTTAATTGATTGTGAATCTATTGTTTTTATTGCTGTTTTTAATTTGCCCTCATCAGGATTTCCATTGAGATTAGGTGTCAATACTGTTGATTCGATTTCCTGTGATAGTTTTTCATCAAAGAATTCTTTGGCCTCTGCATAAGAATCGCTATTTTTAAGATTGTCTTCAAGAAGACTGTAAACATAACCGTCAACGATTTCTTCGTTAATTTCTTTTCCTTCATAGATATTGGCAATGTCATCGAAGAAATTAATTTGAGATACACCGTCTGTGATTATGTGGTGGAAATCTGTGAACAGGACTGTTTCATCATGTGTTTTATATATTTTAACTCTGAATAGCTGTTCACCATCAAAGGAAAATGCTTTGACATCATTTTCAAGCATCTCTTCATCAGTGATTGAATCCACTTCAACAATTTCAATTTCGTCCAAGGCTACATCATCACATCTTTTCTGTTTCAGCTCTCCTTCATCATCAATGACAATTCTTGTTTTAAGATATGGATGAGCTTCCACTGTTTTAATTACAGCTTCCCTTAATTTTTCTGCATCCACATCACTGCCAAGCCTCATTGTAGTCGGCAATGTATATTTTATTTCACCAGGACTTTGTATACACTCATAGTATACACCAATCTGGTTGTCAGTTAACGGCAGGTATTCCATGTTGTTTGCCAACTTGACAATTTCTGACAAATCAGAGTCTTTATCGCTGGATTCAATTTCTAATGCAAGCTTTCTGATTGTTGGATCATTGAATAATATTGAAATGTCCAGGTTTACACCCATTTCCGCATAGATTAATGAGTTGAACTTCATCAATATCAAAGATGTAAATCCTATTGCATATAAATCATCAGTAACACCGAATTGATCTGTATTGATGAGTTCTGCTGCGATTTCAAAGAGTTTTTCTTCAATTTCGTTTTCTGCTTTTATGTTTTCCAAATTCAATTTTGGTTCAGGCAAAGCTTTTAAGTCTGTTTTACCATTCGGTGTTTGCGGCATCTCATCAAGCTGCATATATGCTGTAGGAACCATATATTTTGTTAATTTATCTTTGAGGAACTCTTTTAATTCACTTACATCAACTTCCTCATCTGCAGTATAATATGCGCATAAGTGGTCGTTGTTGTTTATTTCCTTGATTAAGCAGGATATTTGTTAATACTTGATTCAATTTCACCAATCTCTATCCTCAATCCCCTGAGTTTGATTTGGTTATCGATTCTTCCTTGTATGTCGATTTCACCATTAGGTTTTTCTATTGCATAATCCCCACTTCTGTAATAAGGAATATCGTTAATGCTTAAAAACACCTCTTCGGTCTTGTCAGGCATGTTGTAATATCCTTTACCTACACCAGTACCTCCAATGTACTCATCACTGCTTGTAACTTCCTTGTTGTTTGAAGTGATTGTAGTTTCAGTCGGTCCGTAACTGTTGTATACAATAGCATCAGAGTATTTTCTGAAGTTTTCATAGACTTTGGTTGAGAACTGCTCACCACCAAGGAATACGCATTTCAGGCATTCGATTACATCACAGAATTCCGGCACTTCAAGATATGATGCCAGTCTTGATGGGGTGATTTCTGATACTTCTGGCTTTTCTCTGCCAATTAACTCTATCAATTCAGGGATGTTTTTGATTTGTGTATCACTGGCCAATATCAGTTTCAATCCGTTTGAAAGAGATGTCAGTATGTCATCAACAGATACGTCAAATGAAATTGTTGCAAGACACAATAAGCTTTCATATTTTGATTTAGGGTTTTGCACTTGGTTACAGATGTTTTCGTGTGAAATCATTACTCCTTTAGGATTTCCTGTGGAACCTGATGTGTAAATCATGTATGCCAAATCATCAGAAGTGATTTCAACATCCGGATTTGACTCATTTGCTTCTTCAAGCAATTCTCTAACGTTCAATGAATTGTAGTCATCCCCCTCTGAAATAATATAGTCCGCCTGACTGTTTTCATAAATGTAATCTATTCTGTCTTGAGGATATTCAAGATCTATTGGGATGTATGCACATCCTGCCTTTAAAATTCCTAAAATAGATGCTATAAGGTTACTGTTTCTGTGAAGCATTACCAATACATTGTTTTTCGGTTTTACTCCTTTTTTGATTAAGGCATTAGCAATTCTATTGGCTTTTCTGTTAAGTTCATCTGCAGTCAATGTCGCATCCTGTGCAACAAGGGCGATATTTTCCGGATCGGCTTCAACTTGCATTTCAAAGCGTTTATGAATAATTGGAGTTTCCACAGGAGTGAATACAGGCAACTCTTTTTGGCTTTCCAATTCAATATCACAAATTCTTTGTTTTTCAATATTTGATGAAATGAATTGTTCTAAAACTAATTTCATTGAATTTATGAATGTTTTAATATATTCTTCACTGTATAATTGGTCATTATAATCCAGTTTGAATTCAAGTTTATCCTCAAATGCATATAAATCCAAATTGACTTTATATGCTGTTGCCAATAACTCATCATCGGCAAGCTCATATTCTTCATAGGATTTGCCATTGATTATAATGCCATCAGAATCAAGGAATTCCTGATAACTAAAGAAGAATTCCGGTTTTAACTGATAATCTTCAGCAATGTTTGTATATGAATATTCAGTATTACTTATTGTATCTTTCCATACATCATCAATACCGTTAATAAATTCCTTAACTGTAACTTGCCTGTTTTCATTGTTGAATATTAATGGAAGTGTTTTTACTAAAAATCCTTGGGTATCATAGTAATATGGATTGGATCTTCCATTGAATATTGTTGTTATTAATGTCTTGTCTGAGAATGTGTATTTGTTCAATGACAATGTAAGAGCGGACAAAATCAATGCATTCTGACTTAATGAATACTTGTTGCACAATTCCTTGATTTCATCTGAATCTATCACATCAGACACTGATTTTATTTTTCCTTCATCAGGATTTCCGTTCAAATTAGGTGTCAGTATTGTTGATTCGATTTCATCTGACAGTTTTTCATCAAAGAATTCTTTGGATTTTTCGTATTTTTCACTGTTTTTGGCATCTTCTTCAATGAGACTGTAGACATATCCGTCCACGATTTCCTCTGACAGATCCCTGTTTTCATATGCGTTTGCTATGTCTGTAAAGATGTTGATTTGTGATACTCCATCCGTAATGATATGGTGGGAATCAGTAAACAGTACTGTTTCGTCAGGGGTTTCATATATTTTGAATCTGATTAATTGTTCATCACCGAAAGCAAATGCTTTAACATCGTTTTTGATGATTTCTTCATCGCTTATTGAATCAGCTTTAACGATTTCGATTTCATCCATTTCTGCATTGTTGTTTTTGTATTGTTTTAGTGAACCGTCATCGGTAACAATAATTCTGGTTTTGAGATATGGATGTGCATCTACTGCCTTAATTACAGATTCTTTCAATTTATTTGCATCAACATCACTGCCAAATCTTATGACTGTTGGCATTGTGTATTTTATTTCATCAGGACTTTGCATGCACTCATAGTACACACCTAACTGGTTTTCAGTTAATGGGAAATACTCAAGTTCATCTGCAAGTTTAATAAATTCTTCTAAATCAGATTTATCGTCACTGCCTTGTATTTCAGATGCAAGCTTTCTAATTGTAGGATCATTGAATAATACTGAAATATCAAGGTTTACACCCATTTCCGCATAGATTAATGAGTTGAACTTCATCAAAATCAAAGAGGTAAATCCGATTGCATATAAGTCATCGGTTACACCAAACTGATTAGTGTTAACAAGCTCCGCAGCTATTTCAAAGAGTTTTTCTTCAATCTCGTTTTCTGCTGCCACATATTCCAAATCAAGTTTTGGTTCAGGCAAAGCGTTTATGTCAGTTTTACCGTTCGGTGTTTGCGGCATCTCATCAAGCTGCATGTATGCAGTAGGAATCATATATTTGGTCAGCTTGTCTTTCAGGAACTCTTTCAAGATTCTTGGTTCAATATCTTCATCAGCAGTATAATATGCACACAGGTGGTCGTTGTTGTTTATTTCCTTGATTACGACAACTGCCTGTTTTACTGAAGGGAATCTGTTAATGTTAGATTCGATTTCACCGATTTCAATTCTCAATCCTCTAAGCTTGATTTGGTTGTCTATTCTTCCAAGAAGTTCTATTTCGCCGTCAGGTCTTGAAATAGCATAATCCCCACTTCTGTAATATGGAATATCATTGATTTCAAGGAAGACCTCTTCAGTCTTGTCAGGCATATTATAATATCCTTTACCTACACCGACACCACCGATGTATAACTCACCCATTACTCCATAAGGTAATAGTTTTCCGTCAATATCACGTACGTCAGTAACGTAATTGTATAATGGATAACCGACAGTTATGTCATCACTGCTGGTAACTTCCTTGTTGTTTGAAGTGATTGTGGTTTCAGTCGGTCCGTAACTGTTGTATACGATAGCATCAGAGTATTTCTTGAAGTTTTCATAGACTTTGGTTGAGAACTGCTCACCACCAAGGAATACACATTTCAGGCAGCCGATTACATCACAGAATTCAGGCACTTCAAGATATGATGCAAGCCTTGATGGGGTGATTTCTGACACTTCCGGCTTTTCTCTGCCAATTAACTCTATCAATTCAGGAATATTTTTGATTTGTGTATCACTAGCCAATATCAATTTCAATCCGTTTGAAAGAGACGTCAGTATGTCATCAACAGATACGTCAAATGAAATTGTTGCAAGACACAATAAGCTTCCATATTCTGATTTAGGGTTTTGCACTTGGTTACAAATATTTTCGTGTGAAATCATTACTCCTTTAGGATTACCTGTAGAACCAGAGGTATAAATCATATATGCCAAATCATCAGGAGTAATTTCAACATCAGGAGTTGAAGCATCCGTTTCTTTTAACAGTTCCTTAACGTTCAATGAATTTTCATCATCATTATCAGAGATGATGTAGTCTGCCTGACTGTTTTCATAAATGTAATCGATTCTATCTTGTGGATATTCAAGGTCTATTGGGATGTATGCACATCCTGCCTTTAAAATACCCAATATTGATGCTATGAGATCACTGTTTCTGTGAAGCATTACCAAAACATTACTTTTTGGCATGACACCTTTTTTAATTAAAGCATTAGCAATCTTATTCGCCTTATGGTTAAGTTCAGCAGCAGTTAATGTAGCATCTTCGCTAACAAGAGCAATATTTTGAGGATTTTCTTTAACTTGCTCTTCAAAGCGTTTGTGAATAAACGGATTTTCCACAGGAGTGAATGTAGGCAATTCATAACTGCTTTCCAATTCCACATCACTTATCATCAAACTGTTAATGTCACTTTCTATAAACTGATTTAAAACTAAATTAAGTGAATCCAAGAATTTATGAATATAATCTTCACTATAAAGCTGGTCATTATAGCCCAATTTAAATTGGATATTGTCCTCATAGACGAAAATGTCAAAATTGATTTTATATGATGTTCCAGAAATAACATCAGAACTTAATTCATAATCTTCATAAACCTTATCATTTATTGTAATCTCTTCTGATTTAAAGAATTCCTGATAAGAGAAGAAAAATTCTGGTTTTAATTGATAATCATTTGCAATATTAGTATATGGATATTCACTATGATTTATTGTATCTTTCCATACTTTATCAATGCCGTTAATAAATTCTTTGATAGTTTCCTGTCTGTTTTCATTATTGAATATTAATGGAAGAGTTTTTACTAAAAATCCTTGAGTGTCATAGTAATATGGATTGGATCTTCCATTAAAAATAGAAGTTATCAAAGTTTTATCGCTGAAAGTGAATTTGTTCAATGTCAACGCAATAGCAGAGAGGAACAATGCATTTTGACTTAAGGAATAATCATTACAGAATTCTTTAATATTTTCAGGATTAATATCTTGAACAATTGATTTTATTTCACCATCATCAGGATTTCCATTAAGGTTCGGTGTCAATACTGTTGATTCGATTTCCTGAGATAGTTTTTCATCAAAGAATTCTTTTGATTTTGTGTATTTATCACTGCTTCTAGCATCTGCTTCAATGAGACTGTAGACATAACCGTCAACAATCTCCTGTGACAGGTCTCTGTTTTCATAAGCATTTGCAATATCCGTAAATAAGTTGATTTGGGATACACCGTCAGTAATTATATGGTGGAAATCAGAGAACAAAACAGTTTCATCAGAGGTTTCATATATTTTAAATCTGAATAATTGTTCATCACCGAAATTGAAGGTTTTCACATCATTTTTTATGATTTCTTCATCACTTATTGAATCAACTTTAACGATTTCAATTTCATCAATTTCTGCACCGTTATTTTTATATTGTTTTAATGACCCGTCTTCAGTGGATATAATTCTGGTTTTGATATATGGATGAGCATCTACTGTTTTAATTACTGCATCTTTCAATTTATTTGCATCAACGTCACTGCCAAACCTTATAACAGTCGGCATTGTGTATCGGATTTCACCAGGATTCTGCATGCACTCATAGTAGACACCAGTCTGATTGTCAGTTAATGGGAAGTAATTTAACTTGTCTGCCAATTCGATAAATTCATCTAAATCTGAGTCTTTCTTACCATCTTTTATTTGTGATGCTAGCTTTCTGATTGTTGGATCATTGAATAATACTGAAATATCAAGGTTTACACCCATTTCAGCATAGATTAATGAGTTGAATTTCATCAATATCAATGAAGTAAATCCGATTGCGTATAAATCATCTGTTACTCCGAACTGATCAGTATTTACAAGCCCTGCTGCGATTTCGAAGAGTTTTTCTTCTGTTTCATTTTCAGCTTCGACATTTTCTAAATCCAATTTTGGTTCAGGCAAAGCCTTTAAGTCTGTTTTACCGTTTGGCGTTTGCGGCATCTCATCAAGCTGCATGTATGCAGTAGGAATCATATATTTGGTCAGTTTGTCTTTCAGGAAATCCTTTAAGCTGGCAGAATCGATTTCATCATCTGCAGTATAATATGCACATAAATTAATCCTCTAAGCTTGATTTGATTGTCTATCCTTCCCAGGAGCTCTATTTCGCCGTCAGGTCTTGAAATAGCATAATCCCCACTTCTGTAATATGGAACATTATTGATTTCAAGGAAGACCTCTTCGGTCTTGTCAGGCATATTATAGTATCCTTTACCTACACCGACACCACCAATGTAAAGCTCTCCCATTACTCCATAAGGCAATAGTTTTCCGTCAATATCGCGAACATCAGTGACATAATTGTATAATGGATAACCGACAGTTATGTCATTGACATCAGTAACTTCCTTGTTGTTTGAAGTGATTGTGGTTTCAGTTGGTCCGTAACTGTTATATACGATAGCATCTGAGTATTTTCTGAAGTTTTCATATACTTTGGTTGAGAACTGTTCACCACCAAGGAACAGACATTTCAGGCATCCTATTGCTTCACAAAACTCTTCCACTTCAAGGTGTGAAGCCAATCTGGATGGAGTGAAGTCTGCAACTTCAGGTTTATTTTGCTCAATCAAACCAACAAGTTCAGGAATGTTTTTAATTTGACTGTCATTAGCAAAAATTAATTTTATTCCATTTGCAAGTGCCGTGAATATATCATCCATAGCCACGTCAAAGGAAATTGTGGTAATACATAACAGGCTTTCATATTGTGATTTAGGATTTTCAACCTCATTACAGATATTTTCATGAGAAATCATCACCCCTTTAGGATTACCTGTAGAACCAGAGGTATAAATCATATAAGCCAAATCATCAGGAGTAATTTCAACATCAGGAGTTGAAGCATCCGTTTCTTTTAACAGTTCCTTAACATTCAGTGAATTGTCATTATCCTCATCAGATATGATATAATCTGCCTGACTGTTTTCATAAATGTAGTTAATCCTCTCCTGAGGATATTCCAAATCGATTGGAATATAAGTACATCCTGCCTTTAAAATACCCAAAATAGATGCTATAAGATCACTGTTTCTGTGAAGCATTACCAAAACATTGCTTTTAGGTTTTACTCCTTTTTTGATTAATGCATTAGCTATTTTATTCGCTTTTTGGTTAAGTTCATCGGCAGTTAATGTGGCATCTTCTGCAACAAGAGCAATCTTTTGAGGATTTTCTTTTACTTGCTCTTCAAAGCGCTTGTGGAAAAACGGATTTTCCACAGGAGTAAAAGTAGGGATTTCATAATTTTTATTTAATTCAATATCACTGATTTTTAAGTTCTCGATATCATCACTGATAAACTGTTCAATAGTATTTAAAACACCATTTAAGAATACTTTAATGTATTTTTCCGTGTATAACTGATCATTATATATTACAGCCAACTCTATATAGTCTTCACTTTCGTTAACATCGAATGTTATTTTATAATTGGTTTCAAGGGTTTCCAAATGAGTATACTGGTGCTCCTTACCGTTTATTGTGATTATCTCTTCATCAAGATTATTGTAAGTATACATGAACTCAGGTTTTAATTGGAACTCTTCTGAAATTTTTGTATATGGATAATGAGAATGTTTAATGGTTTCTTTCCAAATTTTAGAAGTTTGGTTTAACAGTTCCTTAACAGAAATATTTCTGTCCTCATTAATGGACAATATAGGCAGGGTTTTGACTAAAAATGCCTGAGTATTGAAGTAATCAGAACTTGTTCTACCATTATAAATAGTTGTAATTAATGATTTATCTGAAAATGTATATTTATTTAAGTTCAATAAAGTACTGGCCATGAATAAGACATTAGGACTTATTCTTTCATCCGCACAGAATTTTTTAACCCTTTGAGGATTGATTTTTTTAGATACAGATTCCAAATTTCCATCATCAGGATTTCCATTCAGATTTGGAGTAAGGATTGTTGAATCTACCTCCTGAGTCAGTAAATCATGGAAATATTTCTCAGAGGCAATATAATCTTCACCGTTTTCATTTTTTGATTCTATCAATGCATTAGCATATCCGTCAATGATTTCTGCTTTGATTTCTTTGCCTTCATAAGCATTAGCAAAGTTTCTAAATAGCTTGTCAATAGATTCACCGTCAGTTATTATGTGATGGATGTCAATGAACAATATAACTTCATCATCGGTCACATATATCTTGGCTCTGAATAGCTGGCCTCCCAACAAGTCGAATTTTTTGGTATTTAAAATTTGAATCTCCTCATCAGTTATGCTTGGCACTTCAACGATTGGAATATCTTCAATGGCAATTGAATCGTCACGTTTATGCATTAGCTGGTCACCATGCATGACAATCCTTGTTTTAAGATAAGGATATGCTTCAATTGTTTTAATAACTGCTTCTTTCAATTTTTCAGCGTCAATTGATTTGTCAAATCTGATAAGATTAGGGATGTTATATTGAGGAACATCAGGGTTTTGAACACATTCATAGTATACTCCCATCTGATTTGCAGTCAACGGAAGATACATTGCATCTTTAGACTCTTCTATAATTTTATCCAAATCAGCAGAGTCTTTAGCATTATCAATAAGATTTACAATATTCCTAATTGTCGGCTCATCAAGCAATTTGAAAATATCTATATTGAATCCCATTTCTTCATAAATGCTGGAAGCAAAATGCATTAATGATAATGACGTGAATCCGATAGCATATAAATCATCAGTCACACCAAATTCAGTGGTTTTTGAAATTTCTGATGCCATATTGAATAACTTTTCTTCGATTTCAGTTTCCGGAGGAATCAACTCGAGAGTGAGCACTGGTTTAGGAAGTGCTTTTACGTCTGTTTTTCCGTTTGGTGTTTTTGGCATCACATCCATCTGCATGAATACTGTTGGAACCATATATTTTGTTAATCTTTCTTTTAAGTATTCTTTCAAATCATTAATGTCAATTTCATTTTCAGTTGTGAAATAGGCGCACAGATGGTCAGTATTGTTGATTTTTTTAATTACAACAATATTTTCTTTTACATTAGGATAATCAGAGATGTTTGATTCAATTTCTCCAATTTCTATTCTCAATCCCCTTAACTTGATTTGATTGTCAATCCTACCTTTAATAACAATTTCATCATTTGGAAGTTTTATTGCATAATCTCCACTTCTGTAGTATGGGATACCATCTATTTCAAGGAATACTTCTTTGGTTTTATCATCCAGATTATAGTATCCTCCAGCTACACCATAACCACCAATATAAAGCTCACCCATTACACCAGGAGGCAATATTTCACCGTCAATGTCCCTTACATCAGTTACATAGTTGTACAATGCTTTTCCAACAGTAAGCTCTTTTGGATCGGTAATTCTGCATGAATTGGATATTACAGTTGTTTCGGTAGGTCCGTAAATGTTATAAACGTCAGCTTCACTATTTTCCAAAACATATGCAATTAAATCCTGAGGCACCATTTCCCCACCTATGGCAACATACTTGAATGAGGAAAATTCCTTATTGAACTTTTCATTATCAAGATATTCCCTTAATCTTGATGGTGTAGTGAATGTAAGTGCATCCGGCTTTTCGTTATGTATAAGTTTAGTTAAATCCGTAATGTTTTTGGCTTCACTGTCATTTGCCAAAACAACTTCCAGACCAAATGTTAAAGGCATGAAATCAAGCAGAAACGCATCAAATGAAACTGTACTCAGTGCAAGAGTTTTATTCATACTCTTATAAATATGACATAATCTGTTATCCTCATCATGTGTAAATAAGTTTGTAATGTTTTTATGGGAAATCATAACTCCCTTAGGATTTCCTGTAGAACCTGAAGTGTAAATCATATATGCCAAATCATCAGGAGAAATTTCAACATCAGGATTTTCCATATTTTCTTCCTTGAGCAAATCCTTAACGTTCAATGAATTACCTGCACCATCATCAGAAATAATGTAGTCTGCCTCACTGTTTTCATAAATGTAGTCAATTCTCTCCTGAGGATATTCCAAATCTATTGGAATGTAAGCGCAACCGGCTTTTAAAATACCTAAAAGAGCTGCAATCAAATCACTATTTCTGTGAATCATTACCAAAACATTGCTTTTTGGTTTTATTCCTTTTTTGATAAGTGCATTGGCTATCCTATTTGCCTTATAGTTAAGTTCACTATAGGTTAATCTTTCACCGTTTGAAACAAGCGCAAAATTGTCCGGTTTTTTCTCAGCTTGCTTTTCAAAACGTTTGTGTATAAATGGAATTTTCACTTCTTTAAATTCAATAGCTCTTTTTTCTTTAACAAGTGAAATATCAGACAAAACTGATTCGGAAATGTCAAGTGATAAAAATTGATTTATGATTGTGTAAATACTTTTTAGGAACAAATCAACATAACTGTTGGAATATAACTGGTCATTATAATGAGCGGATAATAAAAATTCATCATCGGCTTTTTTAATATTCAGATAAAAATTATATTTATGTTTGAAAGAATTGAAATCCAATTCCTTGTTGAAAGCATAATAGAATTCTGTCTGGAAATCATATTCATCAATGATATCATCAATTGAAAATTTGGAATATTTTAAATTTTCCGTATAATCGTTTTGAATCTGCATTAAATAATCATTAATGGTCATTTCCCTATTTTCAGAGTTAACTGTAAAAATTATATTATTTTCATGAAAAATTAAACTCTTATCGGAAAAATTAAATTTATTCAAGGCCAATGCAGCACTTGCTAAAAATAGTATATTTTCTGTAATTGAATTCTCTTTGCAGAATTCTTCAATTCTACTGGACTTTATTTTTAATTCATTTTTATTTAATTTTGGCTTTTTAACCCCATTTAAATCAGGATTAAGAATTGTGGATTCATCAAAATCTTTGACTAATCTTATAAAGTACCTATTGTAATTTACACTTTTATCAATCATATTATCATATCTCACTGTTATATAATATTATAAAAAAATATGTTTTTTCATTTAAATAAATTTTTACTATTTCATTCATGGCTTTAAATAATACCATATTTATAAAATAAAAATAATGTAAAATGGAACTAAAAAAACATTTAACTGTTTAAAAAAAATAAAAAATTTTCTTGTCCATTTAAAAAAAAAAAGTTAAAGAAAAAAGGGAATTCCTCGTTTATTTATTATTTAAAATATAATATACTGTCCTGATTGGGATATTTAACTTTTCAGAGATTTCTTTAGGTTTCAAACCGTCATTTCTTAAAGATTTGATTTCATCATAATCATGTTTTTTAGTGTTGGTTTCAAGTTTGGTTTTATTTCTTCTAAGTATATAATAAACTCTATTAACAGTAATGTCCAGCATTTCTGCAATTTCTGATGCCTTATAACCTTCACTAGCCAGTTTCAATAATTCATCTTCATAGTCACAGGGCTTTTTAGATGCTCCCCAATGATATTCCTTTACAACTTCAATGTCCAGCTGGTTTAAAGCTTCGATATATGTATTAGATGTTCTGTTATAAACACTTGGTGAACAGGTTATTTTTTCAAGGTTAGGGTAATTTTCAAGCAAATTTACAATCATAAATGAAGAAAGCGCTTCTGTAATGTGAATTGTAGTTACATCTTCATCCATTGCTAACACTACCTTTTAATCAAATCCAGGAATTTTTTAGACTTGTCCGTTTTCGGATTTTTGATATTTTCAACATTTTTAATTTCCTTTTTGATTTTGGATTCATTTACATTAAATGAATTGCTTATACTTTCCAAATCAGTTCCACTGTTCAAATTCAGGATTGCAGCACCCAATGCAGGATGGTTAACCTTAATATTAGAGTTCTTCATTTCTTTTTCAAATTTGAATTTTTCATATAATATCAAATCCTTGTCCACTACATCAAGGATTTTAATGTTACTGAACTGGTTTAGAATATCAATAACTTTTGGAAAGGTTTCTGCAAAGACTTTTCTCTGTTGGCGATCAAGTTCAACGCGAAT
>CACYVR010000057.1 GCA_902777885.1 uncultured Methanobrevibacter sp. | reverse complement strand
TTAAAGAAGGAAATGAAATATTAATAAATAAAGAAGATGTTTGATAAAAAAACAAAAGTAATTTTAGGAAGTATCGCTTGTTTAGGTATTGGAGCAATTATTGCAAAAGGATTATATGATTATTCTACTTATAAGACATTAAAATGGGTAAAAAAGAGATTAAAACATAATACTTGGGAATATTACGAATAAATTAAATAATAATATGCTTAAATTTTTAGGAAAGACATTAATTGTTTCAGCCGCAATTATAGCTGTACCAATTGTATTTATTAAGAGAATGAAAAAACTTGATGAGGAAGGTTTTTTTGATTGTAAAAAGAAAGAAGATGATGAAGAACCTAAATCATTTCCAAAATTTACACATGTAACTTATTAATTATGACACTAGTAGATATATTTGAATGCATTTTAGATGGCTATGAATTTAATGGTGATAGAATTGGTAAAATTATTTCTAAAGCCGAAGATGTTGTTTGTACTGGAATTGAGAAAACATTAGATAAATTAACTTTTTAATATTAACATTTTAAATTTTTAAGTAAATGAACGAAACAATTTTAACTTTGTGTTTGATTGGCGGTGGTGTACTGCTATTGATTTTGACAATTTGGGGTGTACTTTCACGTTATCGTAGATCAGCACCAGATGAACTTTTGGTTGTATTCGGTAAATCCGGAAAGATTCAGGTTCAAGGTGATGATGGTAAGATGCAAACATTGGTAGTACCTTCTAAGATTATTCAAGGTGGTGGTTCATTTGTATGGCCTATCATTCAGGACTTTAAGAAGATGTCAATGAAGCCTATTCAGATTAAGGCGACAGTTGATGGTATTGATTCACAGGCTATTCAATTACACTTGCCAGTTGTATTAACTACAGCTATTTCACGAGACAAGGAAATTCAACAGAATGCTGCAACTCGTTTCTTGAGTGCTACACCTGGAGAAATTCAATCACAGATTCAAGAAATTTTGATTGGTGAAACTCGTGCTATTATGGCAACAATGCTTATTGAGGAAATTAACGCTGACCGCGATAAGTTCTTGACAAAGGTTCGTACTAACCTTGAGCAGGAGTTGACAAAGATTGGTTATGATGTTACTAACATTAACATTTCGGAAATTACCGATGATGCCAACTATATTAAGAACATGGGTCAGAAAGCTACAACTCGTAAGCAAGCTGAAGCTGAGGCAGATATTGCTGAACAGAGAAAGCAAGGTAATGTAAAGATTGCTAATACAAAGAAAGAAGAGGAAATTGCTGTAGCAGCAGCTGAAAAGGAAAAGCAAGTTACTGTTAATGCAACTCGTCAGGAGCAAGAAGTAAAGGTTGCTGAAATTGAGAGAGATAAGCAAATTCAATTGGCTGAAGCTGATAAGGAACGTGAATCTGGTATTGCTGACCAGGAAGCTGAGAAGGCTGCACGTATTGCTGAAGCACAAGCATTAGCTGAATCTAAGAAAGCAGCAGCTAAAGCTAAGCAGATCGAAAATGTATCAGCAGCAGATGCAGATGCAGCATCTAAGCAAGCAGAAGCTGATGCACGTAAGGTAGCAGCAGTTGCAGCTCGTAAGGCAGAAGCTGAATCAGCTAAAGCAGATTCTGAAGCAACTCAGCGTAAAGCAATTGCAGCAGCTCAAGCAGATGCAGAAGCAACAGAAAATGAAAAGGAAGCATTGAAGCAAACTCGTATTGCTCAAGCTAACCAAGCTAAGGAAGCCGAAATTGTAAAGGCTACTCAAGAGAAGGAGTCAAAAGCGGCTGAATATGAATCTGAGAAACGTAAGCGTAAAGCAGAAGCCGATAAGAAAGCAGGTGTTGCAGAGCAAATTGCTAAGATTGAAGTAGCAGAAGCTACTGCTAAGGCAGGTAAAGCTGAAGCTGATGCTAAGAAGGTAAAAGAAACCGCTATGGTTGAAGCTGAGATGTCTGTTGCTAAGACAAAGCAAGAACGTCAGCTTGAAGTTAATAAAGCACAAGCCGCTGCAGCTGAAGAGCAATTGAATGCTACTGAAATCGTACCTGCTGAAAAAGCTAAGGAGAAGGCAATTATTGAAGCTGAAGCTATTAAGCGTAAAGCAGAACTTGAAGCCGAAGCTGTTAAAGCTCAGTTATTGAGAAAAGCAGAAGCAGAAGCAGAAGCAACCCGTATTAAGTTGAATGCCGAAGCTGAAGGTATTAAGAACAAGTTGATGGCTGAAGCTGAAGGTAAACGTGCATCATTAATGGCTGAAGCTGAAGCTAAACAGCAAATGGAACTTGCACCGGCCATGGCATTTGAAAAGATGGTTGAAGTTGCCGGTGGTCGCCCAGATCTTGCTGTACAATGGAAGACAGTTGATCATCTCGAAGGTATTGCTGGAGCTCAGGCTGAAGCCCTATCTAAAATCAGTCTTGGATCAGTTACTGTATATGGTGATACTTCTACTGGTGGTAAGTTTGTTAAGGATCTTATGGCTAATGTAACACCTGCAATTGATATGATTTCTTCTGGTATGAAGACTCCTATTAAGAATCTTCTTGGTTTGAATGAAGAACCAAAAGCATTAAATGCACCGGATGATGATCCTAATCCTGATGGAGATGGAACAACTACAGGTAAAAAGAAAACAACTAAAAAGAAAAAGGAAGACGAATCAATCTTTGAAGAAGTAAAATAATTAAGATGGGTAGGTTTTAAAACCTACCCATTTTTATTTAACCATTTTTTTAATTCATTTATATTAAAAAATTCTAAATAATTTAAATTATTTTCTTTAGCAATATTTCTTTTTAATGGATCATTAATTGTCCATATATAACTACCAAATTTTGTTTTTGATAAATATTCAATATATTTAATATCATTTTCATCATTAGAATTAAATGGATGATTACCATGAGTAGGATAATATTGACATTCAATATATAAATCTAAACTTGGTATATAGAAATCACAATTAAAAGGATAAAATTCACTTCGATATTGTCTAACTATATCAGGATATTTTTCTTTTAATAATTCATATGATTGATCTTCTTGTATTGAATGTGGTCCTCCTAATGTACCATTTTTCTTTTTTGTATTATATGATTTTATATTCCATTCTTTAATAATTTCTGGATGTTCAGATATCCATTGTTTATATTCTTTTGATTGTACATATAATAATGCTCCATATTTTTTTAAACATGTTTGTTTAATTCTTTCTCTAATTTTTTTAACTTTTAATGGATTATCTACTCCATATCTTTCTAAACATGTTTGTTTACGTTTTTCTAATAATTCTTCTTTATGTTCTTTACAATATTGTGAAACTAATTGTTTACATTCATTGGTTTTTCTATAATTATCAACACCAAATTTTTCTATAGTTTTTTGTTTACAATCCTGAGATGTAAAATAATATTCAGATCCATATCTTTCTAAACATGTTTGTTTAACTTTATTTTTACATTCTTCGGATTGTGATATAAATTCATAACCATATTTTTCTTTATTTGTTTGTTTAATTTGGTTACGTATTTGTTTGGATTTTAATGGGTGGTCAACTCCATAATGTTTTATACAGGTTTGTTTAGATTTTTCTTTATTTTCTTCTAATTGTAAAGTTGATCTTACACCATATTTTTGTTCTAATTGGTTTGCTAAATCTTTTGATTTACAACTTTGTGAACAATATTTTCTCCATTTTGTTCTAAATAATTCTAATGGTTTACCACATATTGGGCACTTAGGATGGATATTATAATTATAATATATTCTAATTAATGTTTCATTTATAGATTCCGAGTCATCATATCGATTATTTAAATAATCTAGTTCTTCTTTTGTAGCTCTTTTTAATCTATAATGATTTGTCATTCCTTTTGAATTTCGAAATTCATTTTTTATATATTCATCATTTATTGACATATGTATTTTAACATCTTTATTTAGGTAATAATAAATTTTTTTTTATTAATATTTGAATAAAATTTTGAATTTTTTCAAGAATATACTATATTATTTATGTAATTAATAAAATGATTATGAAGAAGATAAAAATTAATTGTTGTTGGAACTCACAATCACATTCTTATCAATACAAAATTATTGAAAGTAAATCAAAGAAAGTTGTTACAACTGGATATTATCAAACAGAAGATTATCTTCATAAGACAACCGGAGATATTGCAAAAGAGATTTATCTCAAGTATCAGTCAATATTAAATGAAAAAGGATATATATTTTAATTATGAATAAGCTCCCTTATAATTGTTACATTGATAAAAAAGGTTACATTCTTCCAAAGAGTCCTGTAATTAAAGCTACTCCTGATATTATTGAATGGTTGAGTACAGATGATGCTGTTCGTTTTCTTTTCAATGATAAACCTAATAGCAAGGTGATGGATAAAGAATGGATTTCTATTGGAATTGGACATTCTTGGGTTGGGAATGTTTATGCTTCTGCCTGGCCAGAATCTCGAGAAGATGTAGATAAATATTTTATTGATAATCCTTATATGAAAATCTTTGATGAAGATTATGAGGCATTTATGAAATATATGAAGTGGGTTGCAAAACTTGGACCTTGGTTTACAAAACAGAGATTTAAGAAAGAAGATTAATAATTAAATAATTTAAAATATGAAATTTACTATTGGAATTAAACCTTATGTAATGACTGGTAATGGCACTACAAAAGATGCTAAAGAGAGATTTAGAAACTCATACCGAGGAATGTGTCTATGTTGTTCTAGTCGATTTGGAACCGCTTGGGTAGATGGTATTAGGCATGGTGATGAGAAATATGTCTTTGGTTATAATATTGAGGTATTTAAACGTGGTAAATATCGTCATAATAAACATTATACAGTTTATCGTTATCAATTTCCTATTGAGATGTTCGACCTTCTAAATATTGAAATTAAACAAGGTTCACGAACATTTAAAATTGTTCCAAAAAAGAAATAAAAATATAATTTAAAATAATATGGCTGATTATATATTTAGATATGATCAGCCATTTTTATTTTTATATAAGTTAATAGTATAATTTTAAATGAAATCTCTTAAACAATATCTTACAGAAGAACTTCATAATGTAATAGTTAAAGTAGGAGACTATTGGAGAATTAAAGGTCATGCAGGAAAAGGAACCAATACTTCTAAAAGAGGTTATTGGAAAGCTAAATATAAAACAAAAGAAAAAGCAGAAAATGCATTAAAAGCATATTTTGCTAACAAGTAGCAAAGA
Source organism: uncultured Methanobrevibacter sp. (assembly GCA_902777885.1). Lineage (GTDB taxonomy): Archaea > Methanobacteriota > Methanobacteria > Methanobacteriales > Methanobacteriaceae > Methanocatella. The sequence continues at coordinate 679 of CACYVR010000057.1, read as the reverse complement.
ATTATATAATTTTTCCAAATAAACATTAAATATCATGAAATCATTAAAAGTATATATTTTTGAAAGAGTTAAAGATTTACCAGATTCTGTTAAAGGTTTGATCGTATTTGATATTGATGATACAATCTTAAAGGTTGATCCTGCTCTTATGAAAGTTTATAAAAAAGAACCAGGAAAACCAGAAGTTGGATTAACAACTGATGAATTTGCTAAAGATCCTGATGCCGAAGATCCATCAAAGAAAGATTGGTTTGATTATAGAGATTTTCGAGATCCATTAAAAGTTTATAATTCAATTATTACTGGTACTCCATTAATTAAAAATCTGAAAATAATGGATGACTATATTAAAGCCGGATATGATTTTTGTTTTTTAACTGCCCGTGGTTGTGAAGAAACAATTAAGAAAGCTATTGGGGATTTTTTGAAATTCAGAGATGAAGATGGGGCATTAAAAGAACTTGGTGATTCATTTAATAAAACATTCTCCCATGCTGTTAATGATGAAATAAAGAATTATCCTGGTAAAACTGATGCTGAGAAAAAAGGAAATGTATTAACTAAACTTTGCAAGGAATATGATAGAGTAGTATTTGTAGATGATGATAAGAAAAATGTAAATGCCGCTCGTAATTTGAATATAAAGAATCTTAAAGTAATCAAAGCTTGGGATGAATAA
>CACYVR010000056.1 GCA_902777885.1 uncultured Methanobrevibacter sp. | reverse complement strand
CGTTCTAAATCGGCATCATCCTGAATTTCCAAATGGGCGCAGGTAACTTTCACATTAAAGTCATCTCCAAGCTTGTCTCTTGCAAGTTCCACACCATCCAGCAATACACGGGATGCGTTTTCTGAAACAGTATGCAGATGCAAATCCAAACCATCTTCATTGAGTTGAATGAGTAGGTCTGCAGTCTGTTCTTTGTTTAAAAGAGTAGAGCCCATAGTATTTGTATCTGCATAAGGTGTAACCATTGCAGCAGTGTGAATAGCTAGAGTACCGTCCATGAAAATCTTCAATGTATGAGTATTCATGTGTTCACTGCTATACTCTTTTTTGAAAAGTTTCACATATTCAATTGCAGTCTGTGCATCCCTAGGATCCATGATTGCAAAACTGCCGTCAATATAAATCGGCAAGCGTCCCTGTTTGTCCATCTCGTACAAATATTTATAACATCTTGCATGGAAGTCATCCACTTTAGGAGTACCTGCCTCAAATACAGCACTCACACCATAATCTATTGAAAAATCAATCCAACGTTGGATTGAAGCTTCAATCTGTTCATCAGTAATGTCCATTCCATGCTCCAGGATGATTGCCATTTCTGCACCTTCATACATGTTTCCAGTAACATGTCCATCACCATCCCTCACATAAAAACTTAATTCAGGTACGATATCTGGAGTATCATCAGTAATTCCGTGCAAATCAAGAATCTTGGAGTTTACCCAGATACTGTGCCCTTCTTTTTCCAGAATGACCAGTTCAGCATCCGGACAAACTGAATCCAAATCTTCTTTTGTTATAATTTCTCCATTCAACCTTTCAATTTCCAACATAAGCATGTATCGCTTATTTCCAGGATTATTCTTAATAAATTCTGCTATGAAATCAGTGCATTCCTTTTTGCTGGTGCATTCAATTTCAGCATCAATAGGAATATAATCATAAGCAACACTCATTGGCACATGGACATGACTGTCAATGATACAGGGCATGATGAATTTACCGCCAAGATCTCTTACTTCACCATCATAATCATTTAATCCTTCATCATCACCAACATAAACAAATTTACCATCCTTAACAGCAAGGGCAGTTGCATGGAGATTGTTTTCATCAGACGTAAAAATCTTTGCATTTTTAACAATTTGATCTACTTTCATTTTGTTCACCATTTAAGAATTTTTTGATAATAATCCCGAAACATGAGATTCAATTCAAAAATGTAGTCATTATCATCATATATCATTTTAAAATTTTATACTACTTAAATTAATCTAAAAAAATATTTATTAATAAAATAAAATAATTTTAAGGTAAAATACACATCATTTATTTCGACTCAATCTTTATTAATCCTTCGATACAATTATCTTTCCAAGATACCATTTTGCATAGACAATAGCTATCAAACCTCCGACAGTGTATCCAACCAATACTCCAAACCATACGCCATTTATTCCCCAATCAAGTATTATTCCAAATAATACAGCGAAAAATGTTGCACAAATTAATTCTCTAATAATAGTAAAGATTAATGAATGTACTCCTTTGCCCAGGCCTTGAAAAACGTAGGTTGAAATGATACCTGCTGGGAACACTATAAAGAACCCTGCAAAAATTCGGAAGAATGTGGTTGTTGGATTCAATAACCTTATACTCGTTTCACCATATGAAAAGAGATATGCAAGTTGTGGGGCGAATACAATGAAAATCACAAGTGCTGCGATTCCAAACAGTGTTCCAAGCTTCATTGAATAATTATATGCCCTTTTAATGTTTTCATATTTCTTAGCTCCATAGTTTACCGCAACAATAGATACTAATGCAGTGGATATGGCAATCATCGGTTCGGTTGCAAGCATTACCATTCTCCATCCATTTTCAAAAACAGCAATATAATCCGTTGTAGAAACCTCCAGGATTATAAAATGCATAATCGCAGTAATGAATGTGATTAAAATCATTTCACATGTTGCCGGAACTGCAACTTTTAAAATATCCGTTATTATACCCTGATTATAATTAAATTTATCTAATGTGGGTTTAACGTAAGTGTCTTTTTTTACATAAATCCAATAGAGTATTATCATTAAAACAATTGCTAAGGAAAGAATTGTAGCTATAGCTGCTCCAAGAATTCCCATATTTAGTATGTAAATGAAAATCGGATCTAAAATCATGTTGACAACTGCACACAACACCAGCACATACATTGTTCTTTTGTTATCACCTTCAGAACTTAAAAGCCCGTATAGTGCTTCAGGCATTACAACGAATATGCTTGCTAAAAAGTAGATGCGTCCATATTGCATAGCATAGTCAAGTGCAATTCCACGACCTCCCATAAAAATAATCAGTTCTCTTAAAAAGAGTGAAAAAATGATTGTAACAATAATTGAAGTAAGTATAGACAATAAAATCGAATGTATTGCCGCATTGTCAGCCATTTCATCATTTTTCTCACCGATGTATTTTGATACGACCGCTGTGATACCTGCACCCAGACTGGTTCCTATACTGATTATCAGATATCCCAATGGCACTACAAAACCTATAGCAGCAAGCTGGTCTACACCAAGGCCTGCAATCCAAAATGAATCAATAATACTGTATAGTGAAACCACTATCATTGACAACATTAAAGGCCAGGCCAATTTTTTAACTGCATTTTCAGGATTTCCTCTAAGTAAATTTACTCCACGTGTTTCAATACGTGCCATAAAACAGCCACCCCAATTATCAAAAAAGCAGGAATAGAGATTGAATCCCTGACCCATAAAGATCGGGGATTCTTAGTTCACGGGTTTTAAACTCTAATGAATATGATTATTTTCCCAAATGTTCAATCAATTTTACAATGTTAACTTTCATGGACACATCCATATCCCATAACAGTTAAGATAGTCATGCATTATTTGAAAAAACAACTTCACCATCAACTATTGTAGAAATTAATTTTGCATCAGGTATTTTTTCTATATCATCATTTAAAAAGTCCGTATCATAGACAACCATATTTGCAACTTTTCCAATTTCCAGTGAACCTAGATGATCTTCCTGGCCAAACTGATATGCAGTATTAATTGTCATAGCCTTTAGGGCATCCATAACACCAATAGATTCCTTTAAATTCCTAGGTTCGCATTCTCTAAGAGTATGTTTTCTTTTAACAGCAGCATAAATTGATTGAGGCATGCTCATAACTGGAGATACAGGATAATCACTGTGGAATGTAATTATTGCACCTTCATCAATGAAAGATTTTATCGGATAACAATTGTCATCCCTATCGGGTCCCAAATATTCCAATTCCAGCTTATATTGAGGCTCTTCCTTTGGAGTCCATAATGGTGGAACAACAGCTATAACATTGTATTCAGACATTCTTTTAATATCCTCAGGAGCTACAATTTGAAGATGGGCAAAGGCATTTCTCTGGCCCATATTGCCTGTTGCAATTTGAGCTTCACTTAAAGCATCCAAAGCAAATTCAATTGCACCATCACCCACAGTATGGCAGTGAACATTCATATTATGTTCATTAGCAAGTTTTGCAAATTCCACCAACTTATCGTGGTCACTAAATGATTTAACTCCAAAATATCCCGGTTGGTCATAATATTCATCCAAAAGCCAAGCAGTATGTGCCTCCACAACCCCATCAACAAATACTTTAATGCCAAACATCATCAGTATCATGAACTGTACGAACTGCATATGTCCTGAGTTTTAGTTTTCCGGCTTTAGACACATCCACATAAGCTTTAATTGACGGATATCCAAAATAGCCTACATGTGCATCAAATGCTGCCGTAATTCCCTGACTGAATGCATAATCCTGCCAAATTAAAAGAGATTCTTGCAATTCTTCATCACTTCTGACTATTTTAGAATTTATAGCGATTGCAGGTTCTTCAGACAGATATCCTGTAGGTTTACCATCTTCATCAACATGGACCTCATTGGTAGTGAAGGTTTCAAGGAGTTTTTCATCAATGTCAAACTTTTCCATAGCCGCTGTGTTTAGCCATATGGAATGACCATCAAGTGTGGTCAATGCAATAGGAACATCTCTTGAAACTTCATCAAGCATTGCTGCTGTAGGTTTTTCATCATCACATACCCAGTTGTTACCGCAGTAAATTTTTCTACCGGGATGCTCTTCAATATACTTTCTTGTTATTTCCACATAATCCTCAAGTGATTTTCCTTCAAGCAAATCAATTGAAAACCCCAATATATTTCCGGCAGGCAGTCCATGAGCATGACCGTCCATAAATCCAGGATAGATGAAATTATCACCAAAGTCCAAAATTTCAGTATTTTCATCAATTAATTTATTAGCAACTCTTTTTGAACCAGCATATTTGATTATTCCGTCTTTTACACATATTGCTTCTACTTTTTTATCTAAAGTATATATATTTCCTAAAATTATTTGATCAATTGACATGAAAAACACCAACATACAAATGTTATAAAGATATTATGTAAACAAATGATATAAATAGATTTATGTAAAGTTTTTATATGATACATCAACAATTATTTATCATTTTATTAAACATCTGCAACTAAAGAAGTCTAAAATCTTTGTTCAACAAAATAACAAGTAGGATTTTTTAAAATCAAATATCTCAAGTCCAAAGAGATTAATTATTGTTGACCAATTTATCCCCCTAAAACCTTAAATATATAGAGATTATGTGCAGCATAAGCATATTGCGAGTTTCATATAATTAGGTTTCATAACCCCTTTTAGAACACCCCATCATAAATAGAAGATAAAAGAAATCATTCATCACATTATATGGATTAAACTTATATATTCTCCAAAAAGAATATATTACCATGACTTTCATGAACAATAATGGAAATTTAAAACAGTTACAGTTAATCAAATTCATTAACGAAAATTGCAATGATGACCATATCATATCAAAAATTACAATTGTACTTCGTAGAGACAAAATAGAAGCTCCTTATTATATGATTACAAAAATTAAACTGTCCTCCTGTATTGACAGCCCTGAAACCGGAATCATTCATGCCATGGATATATTGAACCATAACAGAAAGTATAATTTGACTGAGGAGGCATATAATGAAATAAAATCATTGATTATTGAAAACAGCAATGAATCCGACCAGGTGAAAATCTCCAAAAATGACAATCAGCTGAACATGGTCTTAATGTCTAAAAATGATGAGGAAAACAAAAATCTTTTTAAAGACTATCAGGCACTTTTTGAAAAAATAGATAATCTGATTGGTTAGAAAAATTAAAACTTATCCAATTGAGCCTAAGAATTACAGTTATGATTACTGTAAATTCTTAACTTCATCACCATGATACTACATTAAAATTAAGTTTAATATTTTGAAAAACTTTGCAATATAAATATTGTTAAAAGTAAGTAAAATTCCAATATAAAAGCAATATTGATTTTATATGAGAATTAAAAAGATTTAAATACCATATTTTACAAAATAATATTTAGTTCTCCTAGATACACAATATGCAATAAAATGCCTCCTCTTTACATGAACATATGATATCTGGGAGACAAATTCTTCTGAAAATATTATGGAAAAATTACCGAAAAGAAGTGTTAATTTAATCCATTTTAGATGTAAATATTCAACACCTTTTAAGTTCAACTAATACAAATATTAAATGAGTTTTAAATTTAATGCAATAGACTGTGATTTGTTTGATTTTTATTTGTTAATATGCATATGCATCAAAGTAAAAATCTAGAAAACATTGAAAAATAGTCCTCATATTCCACATATAAATGAGAGGTATGGAATTTTCCATCCCCCCAAACAGAAATTAATTATCTTTTAATGTTATTTTTCTTCAGCTTTATCAAGTAATTCTGTGAAAACATGACAAATGTGCGTGGATTTATTTCACTGTATTTTCTGTGATACATATTATGGCAGCTGTGGCATATTACAACCCCGTTGTCGGGGCTAAAATACATTGGATTTTTGCTGTCGCATTTGATGATGTGGTGGGCTTCGAGATTATCATCACTTCCACAGATTACACATTGATGATGTTCCTCCAAAAGGTCCCTTGCCCAGGCCTTCAGCTTCCAGTAGACCTGAGCAGGATGGACTTTCTCATATGAAAACATATCATCACCTAGTTATCCAGGTATTCCAAATCAATATCTGATGATGTGTATTCAAACACCATCGGCGTGTTCTTGCAGGTTACGGAGATGACTCCACAGTATTGCGTGAAATTATCTTCGGTAAGTCTTTCAAAGAGATTATTGGAGATTTCCCTTGGAAGCCTTCGAGGAATTTTTGACGGAACCCTTCTAGGTTTCCTGTGCCTGTTGATGAAGTCCTCACTTAAGATGAACTCCATCAGCTGGAATTCTTCATTCATTTCCAATTCAAAGGAATTGGATTCTGTGACTAAATCTAAAATATTTAGAAAGTGTGTAAATGATGGGTTTACACATACGTTGTTTTGGCAATTTGGACAATTTTCCATTGAATATCCCCTCCGATTATAAGAAAAACATGTTCACAAACAAGATACAGGTCACTAAATAACAAATCATGAATAAGGTTTTTTTAATAGATATCACTCCAGTTAAAAAAGATTTGAGATTTAATCGTAAAAGATTAAATCATCAATCATTTCATCAGCAATCCTAGACAAAAAGTCATTTTCATCTATTTTTTCAAAATGCGGCCTTTTGAAAAAGTTGGTTGTTCCCACAGTAATGTCATTACCGCAGATCTTGATTCCAATGTCAGTGACTTCATTCAAATCACTGCATTGAGTTTTGATGATGGTTTTATCAAACCCCGTTTCGATTTCAAAGGTGATGCATGACTCATCAACGCTTTTTTCAATGATGTGAATCAACCTAACGTAGATTCCGTTTTCATTGATTTTCCTTGATACGAAATCAAAAAATTCATCATCCATTTCGCTGAAGGCGTATTTTTCATCTGCCAAGCCAAGAAGGGTTGGCATTTCACCAGATGCATTGAGCTCTTCAACGTAGAATGGGAATTCATCACACACAGTTACGGTATTTTCAATGGTTTTTCTAACATTAATCTTCATATTTCTCCTCTTTTTTATGATAATGGTTATTTTTCAACAACAGTTTACACTTATTTTAGAGTAAATTGTCAAATGCGAATGGTTATATCCTCCTTTTTAAAATTAAATTCAAAAAGCAGTTTACAATCAGGAAAAATATTTTTGGATTAGAACACTGTGTACCCAGTGACTTTTACAAATGCTATCATAATTATCAACTCCCTATTAAAGTTATGATAAATTCGTATATAGTCTATATTCAAATGGTGCGGATAATTTTTTTAAGTCAGTAATTAACATTATATTATTACTATTATATAAATGTATCGATTTTTAGATACTTTTTTTGATAAAATTAAAAAATTTGGATAAAAAAATTATATCAAAAAATATTAAACCGACAAAAACAAAATTATATAACATGATAGGAAATGATTGGGACTCAGCATTAGAAAAAGAATTTGAAAGTGATTATTTTAAAAAAATAGAAGAATTTATAAATAATGAATATGCAACCAGAACAATTTATCCTCCAAAGGACGAAATATTCAATGCATTCAAGTTTACACCACTGAAAAATGTTAAGGTAGTTATTTTAGGTCAAGACCCATATCATGAAGAAGGCCAGGCCCACGGACTAGCCTTTTCAACACCTGAAGGAAGGCCAATACCAAGATCACTTAAAAACATCTTCAAAGAAATCCAGAATGAATACGGTTATCCCATTCCAGATTCAGGATGCCTTGAATCCTGGGCTCGACAAGGAGTTTTCCTGCTGAACACCGTCTTGACCGTCCGTGAAGGCGAAGCCAACTCCCACAGTGATTGCGGCTGGCAGACTTTTACTGACAATGTCATCCAGATATTGAATAATCAAAAACAGCCTATCGTGTTCCTGTTATGGGGAAAACAGGCTGAAAAGAAAAAGGAATTTTTGGACAATCCAAATCATCTTGTTTTGATAACATCACACCCCTCTCCTTTTTCCGCAAGAAGAGGATTTTTTGAATCAAATCACTTTAAGCTGGCCAATGAATTTTTAAGAAAAAGCAATCTTGAAGAAATAGACTGGAAACTCTAGTACAGCAAGTCTTCCTGAACCAGTTCATCGATGTATGCTGTGTCGTCCCGGAGCGATTCGATATGATGAATCACATTTAATTTCAAATCTTCCAGCTTTATCCTGCCTTCAATGTTTTTAAAGTCAATCAAAAAGTCGAATTCATGAATCAATATATCCGAATGATTGTAAACCTTCCATTTCTGGCCTTTAATATGGATTAAATGAACAGACCATCTGCTCATAATGCAGTTGATTCTTGATGTCACTTCATCTACATCAAAATCAATATAATATACATCTTTCATCTTATCAATAATGAAATTAAAAAAAGTAAAATATGATTCTAATTAGTTATGAATCAATAAAACATCTCTTTCTGTACTTTTAAGTACTTTTTCAGCAACACTTCCTATGAAAAATCTATGCAGACCGGATTTACCTGATGCAGCTATAATAATCAAGTCAACGTCTTCATCTTCAGCAACCTGAACAATCGTTTCTGCAGGCAAACCTGTAACTACCATTTTTTTCACGTTTACATCTTCATCAAATCGTTTTGCCATATGGTCAACATTTTCATGTGCTTCTTTTAAAAATCCTTTATTTAAATTTTCAATATTTTTCCTTTTTTGAAATGGTGTTGTTGGCTCCAATTTGCTTGCAACAGCCAATATTATGATTTCACCATCATCTGATAGAGCCTTGGTAGCTCTTTCAACTTCATGTTCAGAAAATTCAGATCCGTCAGTAGGCAATAGTATTTTATCAAACATTGCAAAAACCTCTATAAAAAATATATATGGATTTATTAACTATTTAAATTATTTCTTTGAACTTTGACATTTCATCCAAAATATATGATAAATTTTGAGAAGATGTAATTTTTTTATCATCCAAAAACTTGATTTGACTTTCCAATTCTCTTAGACGGAACCTGAATCGGTATATTAAGTCAATCATTTCGCCAAAGAGTTCAATATCATTTACACGAAACAAAAGCTCTTCAATTTCATTTAAAGTGACCAATATGTTCCTTTCAAAAAGCAGATTTCCATCAAATTCCCTTTGACAGGCTATTATATTATCATATATCCCCTGACAATTGATTTCCAGCGTGTCTGATTTTATAGGATTGATTTCGCTGCTTTTCATGAATATCCTCACAATACCAAAATGTTATTATAGTTTTTGAATGTCTTATATTCACTGTATACAATATATTGTCCGGGTTCCAGGTTAATGTTTAAACTTACAGTTCCATTACAATCAGTGAATCTGGTGTAGTTCATGCCGTTTATGAATAATGTTACTTTTTCACAGCATCCAACGGCTTTTCCATCATGAAGGATTTGAACATTATACTGGCTGGCGTTCTTATATTCCTTAATCAAATCTGTGGAGTTGAAAGTGTATTTTTCTCTTTTAAAAAAATTCGAATTATCATCATGAATATCATTTAATGAAAATGCAAAGCTGACTTCCAAGCTTAAAAAAAGAATAAATAATAAAAATAAGATTTTTTTCATATTATCAATATCTTAAACGAATATATGGAATAAAAATTATCGTGAACAACAACAAAAAGATTGGATT
>CACYVR010000055.1 GCA_902777885.1 uncultured Methanobrevibacter sp. | reverse complement strand
CAGTTCGGTCCGAAAGCTCGTGATTTTATTCCGGACAATGTTAAGGCAAAGGGAAGATACCATAAAAAAATAACCGTTGACGGTACCCAAATTGCTATGTTGAATATGGATTATGGTCTGTATCGCCTAAATTTAGCAGGTGGAGAAATTTTAAAAGATTTAGGCATCAACATTGTAGACATTGATTTTAATTTAGAAACAAATACTGTTTTTGCTCCAGGAATCAGTAAAGCAAGCCACAATATTGTTCCAAACGATGAAGTTGTTGTTGTAAAAGACGATGAAGTCGTAGGTGTTGGAAAGGCTATTTTAACAGGCTATGAAATGGAATTATGTTCAAACGGCATCGGTGTTAAAATAAAACATCGTGTAAAATAATTTTTCAAAACAAAAATATATAAATATATTAAAATATCAAGATAATTATATTAGTTGTTATATAGATTACTAATAATATTTAAAGAGGTGACTATTAAATGTCAGAAGAATTAGTTGATTCAATTAGAGATGCAGTTGCCGTTATTAACGATCCACATATGGGAATAAGTATCGTTGAGATGGGAATTGTACAGGATATTAGTGTAGACGGTGATGAAGCAAAAATTGTTATTAAACCAACCAATCCTGGTTGTATGAGTGTTACTCGTATTGCTGCTGATGCTAAAACCCAGGCTGAAAAAGTAGAGGGTGTTTCTAAAGTAGTGATTGTTGTTGAAGGCCATGTAATGGCAGATTCAATTAATGAAATGATTAACAGATAAATTCATTTTTTCTTTCAAGTTAGTTATAATTTAATTAACTTGAAAATATCCGATTTTTTATAAAAAAGTGTAAAAAACCAAAAGACTTATATATTGATGATTACTAAAAATATATTTGTTGTTACATAGGCTAGTGGCACAGCTTGGTTAGCGCGCTCGGCTGATAACCGGGAGGTCATGGGTTCGAATCCCATCTAGCCTACTTTTCTAAACTATTTTTTTGATACTTATTTTTTCCTGATAATTTAATCTATAATTTTTTTAAGTGAATAATTTCAAGCATTTTTCAAATCATTTATATACAATGTTCTACATAATATAACTTGAATGTACAAAAAAGTGTAATGAGGGATAAAAATGTGGGAAATAATAAATGAAAAATTTAAAAAATACCCTGCAAGAATACGCGTTGCAGAAAAAATGATAGAATTAGGTCTTTCCGTTCATGAAGACGGGAAAATTTACTGTGGAAATTTGAAAATAAGTGATAAAGCCCTAGCTACAGCAGCAGATGTCGATAGACGAGCAATAAAATCAACAATAGAAATTATAAAAGAAGATTCCCAACTATTTGATTTATTCAACAACATTATCCCTGCAGGAACATTACTTAAAAACATAGCAAAAATAATAGATTTGGGCGTAATCGAAATAGAAGTCGGATCAGATAACGAAGGAGTACTTGCTGCGACAACAGATTTGATTTCAAGAAATGGAATAAACATAAGACAAGCTTATGCAGAAGATAGTGAAATGCAGGAATATCCAATACTTACAGTAATAACAGATAATCCCATAAATGGTGATTTATTAAATGAGTTTTTAAAAATAAAAGGTGTCAATAGAGTATCAATCTATTGATTCAAATTGGATTCCATTCTTGCTTTTTCCATTTCTTTATCTTCTTCTTCAAGAATATCCAATAGTTCTTCCCAAGCTTCTAAAGACTCTTTAGCAGCTTCTTCGGATAATTTTTCAATGGCGTAACCTGCATGGATTAAAACATATTCGCCAACTTCAACATCAGGAAGCAAATCCATTTTAGCAGCCTGTCTTGCTCCACCAAAGTCAGCATATAACACATTAGCCTCCCTGTCAATTTGAACAATTTGAGCCGGTGCTGCAATACACATTTTTTTCATCTCCAATAATTAAATTAATTAATAAATAAAATATATTATTAAATATTATATAAAATTATCTAAAGGTGATGAAGTGAAAAATATCGTAATAGGATCCGGACCGGCAGGAAGATTAGGTTCTTATGAGCTGGGCAAACTTGGTGAAGACGTTACTTTGATTGAAAAAAAGCATATTGCAGGTACTTGCTTAAATGAAGGTTGCATGGTTATTTGTGCACTAAGTGATATCTCAAAATTTATTGATTCCAACAGGCGTTTTAATGAGTATGGATTTATCAAAAGCCAAATTGATGTTAGTTATGATAAAATCGTTGCTAAAATTAAAGAAACACAGCAATTGCTTAGAAAACTAAATCAGATGGAAAATGAAAGTGTTGGAAACAATGTCATTTACGGCGAAGCAAGCATAAAAGAGAATATCGTTGAAGTCAATGGAGAAAGTTTGGAATATGACAACCTGCTTATAGCTACCGGAGCAAGACCCCACATTCCAGATGTGAAGGGCAGCGAATACGGATTGACCAATAAGGATATTTTAAAACTTGACAATGTTCCAGACAAATTAAATATAATCGGCGGAGGCATTATTGCCTGTGAAATAGCCAATATATTTTCCACTTTAGGAAGTGAAGTCAATGTTATTGCAAGAAGCGAATTTCTAAAAGAAATCGATGCCGACACTAAAAAATTCATTTTAAAATATATTATGGGCGATGTTAACATAGCAGAACACACAGACATTATCGAATGCGGAAAAAATAAAGTTGTATTATCAAACGGCAATGAATTGGAAGGAGTTCCGTTTTTTGCAACGGGAAGAGTTCCAAATTCAGAAATTGCCAAAGGTTTTGTTGACCTGAATCCCGACAACACCATCAAAGTTAATGAATTTATGCAAACTTCAATAGATAATGTATATGCTGCAGGTGATGTAACCGGAGGTTGGCAGTTAACACCAGTAGCTAGGATGGAGGGCATTTGTGCTGCAAGAAATATGGCAAACTACCTGAATAAAGTAAGCTACAATTCAGTTCCTCAAAGCATAAGTTTGAACACTGAAGTCAGCTTTGTCGAAAATGAAAAAATAGGGGATGTGGAAACAGAAACGATTTCCATGCCTGCAATTGCCGGACCAGGTTCATTTTGGAAAATACTTACTGGAGATACAGGATATGCAAAAATAGAATTCGATAAGGAAAACAACAGAATCAAGAAAATCAACTCAATATCTCCATCATCAGTAAGCGATGTTGCATATCTGTCTTACCTGATGAGAATTGACTCACCGCTAGATGAATATGGAAATTTCCTCGAAATACACCCATCTTCCGATACAAATTATAAAATTATTAAAAATTTGTGGTTATAACTTACTTACCACAAACATCTATTATTTTTTGTGCCAAACTAGATTTTGCATCCAAAAGTTTTTCTGCATAAGAATCCGCATTATCTTTTATAGACCCATAATTCTCAAAAGCAGACAGGATGGTTTCATTAGCATCTTCCATGCTTGACTCCATAATAGCTCCCTCGAAGATACCTGCAATATTGTGATATCTTCCCCATTTGATTTTCGTTATGGTTACAATAGGAACATCACAGGCCAAAACCTCTTCAATCATGACACCATCATCAGTAAGGACTGCCAAATCAATATAATCATAAAGATGATTTAACCAGTCGAGAAAACCCAAATAAATAACCTTATCCTGATTAATCAAATCCATATATTCATCATGCATAGGATATCCGATTAAAAGAACATTATATTCGTCGGTGAAATCTGTAAAATTATTGGCCGCTTCAATCATGCCCTTAAAAAGAGACGAACCTGAGGAAAATAAAATAGTTTTCTTGTTTTCATCAAATAATGGATATTCTTTAAGTTTTTCAAAAGCAATACTGCCATCACCAGAATTTACATCATCATTTAAAGGGTAATATGTTTTAGATAAGTTATCAGGCAGATTATCCTGCCTAAACAAATAATATTCAGGTAAAATTATACAATGATTTAATTTAGGGCAAACTTTCATGTCCAAAGGCGTGCAGCACAATGTAGCGCAGGGTTTTCCAGCCAATTTAGCACCAACACTGGCGACAATAGATCCTCCGCCAATAATTCCAACAACAAAATCGACATCCAATTTTTTAATTAAATTTCTTGCTTTGAAAGTTGCAGTAAACATTTTAAAAGCTGCCTTTATGGAAGATAATTTGGTTGCGGCATGACCTCCTGCCTGAGGAATTGAAATTTTATGCCAGGTTAATCCTTTCTTTTTAAACAATATCCCCGGAGCAGATTCATCAAGTGCGATTTCACAGTGGACTCCCTTTTCTTCAAGACCAGCGATTACATTATATCCAACAGCAGCATCACCACCCAATCCTCTTCCGGTGATAACAACCAATGCCCTCACTAATAATTCCTCCCAAAAGATTGATGGGGTTTAGGAATGAAAGCATTGGTATGAATAGCATGAGGATTGAATAGAAGTCTTCTAAAACCTAAAGAAATTAAAATCTCATTTGTAACTTCATATTGTTTGTCTTTAAGAATCCACTTACGGAGCAAATCTCCCAATCCGCCTCCTGTTAAAACATCCATAATATAATCTCCGAATGTTGGATTAAGAATGTTTAGATGTTGCCTGAAGAATACTTTAAGAGTATTTCTTCTGACAAATGCAATAAAGCATACTGTGACTATTGTGAGTAAAAGAAGCCACCAGAATCCGCCAACCATATAAAATGCAATACCCAATGCTACGGCAAAAGAATGGTTACCTACTTCACCCAGCATGATTTTTCCAGCAAAGTCAAGTGGGCAATAAGCTAAACATACTACAAAGATAAGCAGTGGAGTGTATGTAGGCGGAAGCTCTGAAATAGGAGTGGTTCCTGCAATATACATACAGATTATGGCAATTATTGACATTACCATCGTAACCATTGCACAGGATCCAGGCTGCATATCTGAAATGTTAAGAGGCTGGATTAAAAATGCAATGAGAATTGATGAAATCCCAAATCCATGTATGAAACCGGCAACCATAACTAAAATCATTCCAACACCGCGTGAAAACTGACCTATTTCAATATTCATGAAACTGAATTTTCTTCTACCGAAAATATCGTCAATAAAAGCAAAAATACCGATGATTAAAACTAAATCGTTATATCCTGGCAAAAAATAAAAAGATAAAATTATACAGGGAATAATTCCAACTCCGCGAGGAATTCCTCCTCTTACATTAGGATATAGGTTACCCAAATATCCCCGCTTACCAAGAAATCTGAATAAAGCATTAACAAATGCTGTTCCTACCGCACAAACAATAAAAACAAACATAAATGCATAAACCATCGACATGTACATAATACTAACTCACTTAAATATTTATCACTTATAAGTTATAATGATAATACTATATATAATCTATGATAAGGCATATCTCAAAATGGCTGCAATACCCCCTAAACTTTCCAGTTGCTTGCCTCCATCATGTTCACTACTAATGACCATCACTTCACCTTTCATATTTTCAACCATATCCATCTGCTGGCCCAGATTGTTAGTTGCAACCATTTTATCCAATATCAATAATTTTTCAACGGCTCCCAGATTAATGGCCTCGATTGTTTCACTTAATCCATATGCCACTTTAGATGAATTTTGAGCAATTTGTTCTAAAAGATTATTAACAGCAGCCATTTCACTAGCTACCCTATTTTCAACAGTTAACTTTTCAACAGTGCCTTTTTTTAGAACTTCATGAATTCCCACTCTTCCGCCGGTTCCCGTATTTTCTATAATTGATTTTTTAGCAAGGTCTTTATGCTTGTCCTTTAGATAATCATAAAAGTCATTCTTATAGAATCCAGGACCTGCAATAACAATATTTTGAATTGAATCGAACTTATTAATTGAATCTATTATGCTTTCATAGAACTTGATAATGTTTTTATTTCTGTTTTTATCCAGAATGCGTTTTCCAGAAATATTTCCCTTAACCGGACCATAATATTCAATTCCGAATTGTCTCATCAGACCCAGCGTTGCGGTGTCATCCTCAATGACAACGATTTGCCTGCTTTAACCTTTTCAATGCCCACTTTGGCCATTTTAATTTTTTAACCGTTAAAGGAGTGTTTAATTTTACTTCCAAGGTATGATGTGACCCCAAAGGAATTAAGTCTTCAGGACCTCTTGTGATAACTCCAGTCAGTCTTAACTTTCCTGTAAACAAGTGAAAATTAATGCCTTCCACATCAATTCCCAGGTAAAATGTTTTTTTTACACCCCTGTCACTTCTTAACTTATCTCCGGTGTTATCCTGAATACGGCGGGTTGTCTTTGATGAAACATTGTCATTAACTTCAACTATATGGGATAAATGCCATAAATCATCTAATGTTTCAGGAACAACTTCAATTATTCCATTTTTTGTATCTTGTTTAACGATTTTCATTGTATTAATTATTTTTATATGTAATGTTTATTAAAGTTATTAATATGAAGATTGGAATAATAGGCGGAAGTGACGGATTAGGAAAAACTCTCATATATTACTTTAGAGATGAATTTGATGTAACGATAACTGGAAGAGACCACCAGAAGGGTCGTAAAGTTGCAGATGAAATGAATGTCAGGTATATTGAATCAAACAAGGAATTGGCCAGTGCAAGCGACATGCTGATAATTTCTGTTCCCATCAACCACACCCCATCAGTCATCCGTGAAGTTGCACCATTCATGAAAAAAGGTTCGGTAATGATAGATGTTACTTCCATTAAAGAGGAACCGTTAAAAGCAATGGAGGAATATTTGCCCCCAAATGTGGAGTATATTCCAACACACCCGATTTTCGGTCCAAGAACGATGGAAGTCGATAATCAAATCATTGCCCTGACGCCAACCAAAAAGGGCGAATGGTATCCGAAAGTCTATAATTATTTGGCAAGCAGAAACATGAGGATAATTGAAACTACAGCCGAACATCACGATTATATGATGAGTATCGTTCAGGTCCTGACTCACTTTTCATTTATTTCAACCGCTTCGGCAATGGCCAAACTGGAAGTTGACATCGATGAAACCGAGAACTATGAAAGTCCAATCTATAATCTGATGATTGATATGATTGCACGTATTGTATCACAAAATCCATATCTAACATATTACATCCAATCAATGAACAACAACGGTCCAAAAATCAGAAAGGCATTCAGTGAAGCTGCAGAAGAACTTAGAGAGGCCATTGACAATAATGACGATGAAAAATTCGTTGAAATAGCTATTAAAGCTACCAAAAACATGGGCGATATTCAAAATGCATTGGGTATGAGTGATAAGGCAATAACCGCATTGAGTCACGAATATACATTGCTTAACGAATCAATTGGCAAAAAAATTGCACTAAAACACATTTATTCCGAAAAAGTTCACATAGGCATCTTAAAAAAAATCGACGGGAAAACTGCAATCCTTGACAATGGAACTAAATTGAGAATAGCCAACATTGAAGTGTTAAGCGATGAAGAGCTGTATCAATGGAAACTGGATAACATCAAATGGAAAAAACAATCCATAAGCTGTATTTTCAGTGAAAACGTAACTCCAAACATAATTGTTGAAACACTGGAAAAAGTGGACGATGTGATTGAAGTGGTTTTAAGTGACATTTATAAAGGCCATCAAATCGATGAAGGCTTTGAAAGTTTAACTTTCAATGTTACTGCACTTTCAAAAGAAGCAATAGAAAATGTCAAAACAATATTAACCGGCTTTGGTGGAGTTTTAAGATAATCACTTCACTAAAAACACCACATTTCACTCTTTTTACACAAAAATAAAAAAAAGGACCTCAGGACAATACGGCCCCAAATCAGATTCATTCAAAAAAAGGCATCGATTCTGGTCTTGATGTTTTCGCGAATGTTTTCCCAGAATGCCGGATAGTCGGACGTGTGAAGGCTTGCAGGTCCGAAGATGTTAGGCACTCCAGGCGCCAACGGTGTCACGTACTCGTCGGAGAGAGTTGTGCAGACCACCACTCCCCTTTCAAGGTCAATCTGTGCATCGGCAAGACCCGGCTTGTGCTCATTGAAATCTACTGCCTCAAGGCTTCCCGGCTTTGTGACCGGAATGAGGTCGCCCTTGTTTTCAGATGCAGGCGCATAGGTGTCGTCACGTTTCCAGTTGATAGGGTTAATGGAAATGGCGTTTTTAAGAACCACTGTGCTTTCCTCGTTTTTATTTTCAGGCCCTTCGGTATTCCATGATACGATTACGCCGGTGTCGTCTGCGCCTTCGGCGAACTTCAGGGCAGGATTAATCTTCAA
>CACYVR010000054.1 GCA_902777885.1 uncultured Methanobrevibacter sp. | reverse complement strand
TAAAAAATATGGCTAGTGCAGTTTAGTACTTCACTACAACGCCGTATATATCATTAGTATTTACCCAAGTCGTTATTCCTTTTGTTTGGTATAGAACGCCGTTTCTGTATTCGTTTTCTACATTGGTATTGTCGCTTGTTAAATAAACCTTGTCTCCCTTGATATCTGATACTCTTTTGATAATAACGCCATATTCTGATGAGTTGGCAACAACCATATTGCCTACTTTAATGTTTTTGGTTTTTTCTACAATAACGGTTTGTCCATCATTTAAAGTAGGATACATTGATTTTCCTTGTACATGGTATAAAATAGGAATTTTATTTTCACCTAATGGTGAATCAACTTTAACCTTAACTTTATCTAAGCCATGTGAAAGACAAATTCTTAGAATTCCTTGTTTTAAACTTTTAGCATCTCCTGTTGTATTATTTATATTTTCGAATGTATACGTACAGATTTCCTTGTTTAATTCATCGGAATTAACACCGGCAAATGGGGATATTGTTGCCTGTGAAGTAACATTTTCACCATCTATATAAACAGTAACGGATTCTCCTATAAATAGGAAATAGCCTCCTATAAGAAGTATATTTTAGCCATTTAAATCACCTTTAGTCCATGATATTCAAATCCATATTCAGCAATGCCCTCATAGTTTCTATATCAATTTGGCCTGGAGCGGTAACATCCCTGCCTGCTGCAAAAGTGATTGGTGAATTAAATTTGGAAGCCATAACTCTAGTATAACTGCCCAAATCACTCATGGAAATTGCAATTGTGTTTTCACAGTGGGATAGAATAGCCAATACTTTTAAAGTATCGTCCAAGTCCTTTGGCATAAATGCAACTTTAGCAATATCTCCAAGTTCCTGTTCTTTTTCAACGATATAGGTTATTTCATCAATCTCAGGTGTTTTTTCAAAGTCATGGTAAGAAACAATTGTTTTAACGCCTGTATCATGAATCATATTGATATATTCGTCATCGCTTTGAAGTTCAATATCGATGTATTCAACTAAGTCAGCACATTTATATAGAATATCAATTCTTTCTTTTTCTGATCCTTTAAAAGAACCTCCTTCTGTCGATATTCTGTTGGTTGCAATCATTGGAAAATTAATTTCCTCAATTATTTTTTTTATTTCATTAAAATCAGGATTTTTAAGTGCATCTATTCTAAATTCTAAAATATCTGCACCTTTATCAATACAATCATTTGCAACTTCTATTACTTCATCAATTTTACTTTGAAAAATTGGAATAGCTATTTTAGTTTGTGAATACATTATAAATATTTTTGAATGTTGTTATAATTAATTTTTTCTAAAATTTTGCAAAATGGCTTAATATTTAAATAAATTAACTAACATAATATATTACAGATAAAATTTTTGATTTTATTATATTATTTAATTGAATATTAAAGGTGTTATTTTGAAAGTTACAGCTATAGGTGCCGACATTTCTAAAAATGATGTGTCCTGTAGTAATACATTAGTGGAAAATATAGAAAAAAAGCTTTATAAGCTTATAGATTTAGGTGCTAGCCATGCAGCTTTAACTAATGTCACTGGTGATGATGTAGTTGTCAGCGCATTTGTTGAAGACGATTTGCTTGAAACTATTAATGCAGGTATTGTTGAAATTTTAAAGGAATGTGCTGAAAGCCCGGGATATTATCCTGATGCAATCATTTTAGGTTTTGATACTTATGGTGGAGAACCTTTTGTTGCAGATGTTGCCAATTCCGCTATTAAAGCGGCTAGAGGAATGGATAATTTAACTGATGTGTCAGAATTAATTGAATTCAAGACAAGGAAAATCCCTGGAGTAGGGTATGTTTCCTCTGAAACAGATGATCCTGTTGTAGTTGCTACAGTTGAAAATATAGAATCTGTTGGTGTCATTGCAGGTGCTATGATTGGTGCTGCTTTAGGCAATAAAAATACCTATTTGGTTGAAAGAGGAACTCCATGCAATGTATTGCCTGGCAGTGTGATTTTTTCTGCTACTGCATTAATGAATGGTAATGTAATAGATTTGGCTATTCCATTTCAAAATAAAACTAGAATTTTACGTTAATTAGGGTGTTATTATGATTTTATTAGATGAAAATACAAAATGTTTAGTTCAAGGAATCACTGGAAAACAAGGTTCTTTCCATACCGAACAGATGTTAAAGTATGATACTTGTATTAATGCTGGTGTAACTCCTGGAAAAGGAGGTCAAGACTTCTTAGGTGTACCGATTTTCAATTCTATTGAAGAAGCTACTGAAGAAACTGATGTTAATTCTTCAATTATTTTTGTTCCTGCAAAGTTTGCAAAGGATGCTGCTTTTGAATCAATTAAACACCTGGATTTAGTTGTAATTATATCAGAACATATTCCTGTTCATGACAGTTTGGATATTATGGCCTATGCTGAGAAAATGGATACAACCGTTATTGGTCCTAATACTCCAGGTATTATATCTCCGGGTATTGGTAAATTAGGTATCATGCCTACCCATATCTTTGATGAAGGTAATGTTGGTTTAATTTCAAGAAGCGGTACTTTAACCTATGAAATCGCAAGTGAACTTACCCGTGCTGGAATTGGACAAAGTACCTGTGTTGGAATTGGGGGAGACCCTGTTACAGGTACTAATTACATTGATATCTTAAAAAAATTTGAAGCCGATGATGATACTGAAGCTGTTGTTTTAATTGGGGAAATAGGTGGTAATGCTGAGGAAAAAGCTGCTGAATACATTAAAAATGAAATGACAAAACCTGTTGTATCTTATATTGCAGGAAGAACTGCACCTCCAGGAAAAAGAATGGGTCATGCAGGAGCTATTATTCAAGGAAATACAGGTACTGTTGCAAGTAAAACTGAAGCTTTAAATTCTGCTGGTGTAGAAGTAGCAAAAATGCCATCCGAAATTGTTGATTTACTTAAAAAGGAAATTTAATATGACTCATCAAGAAATTATTGATAAATTATTGAAAGGTGAAATGAAACTTTACCAGGTGGATAAGGAAGTTTCAGCCAAGGAAGCTACAGATATAAGACGAAAATTTTTGGAAAAAAAATATTCTATTAATCTGGATAATATGGCTAACTATTCTCTGGATATGGAACGTGCTTCCGCTAGAAACATTGAAAATTCAATTGGAGTTTTACAGCTGCCGATGGGAATTGCCGGGCCTTTGAAAATAAACGGGGATAATTGCAATCGTGAAGTTTTTATTCCTCTTGCAACTTCTGAAGGAGCTCTTGTTGCTTCAATTAACAGGGGTGCATCTACAATTACTGCTTCGGGTGGTGTAAATGCCCATGTATTATCAGATATTATGACACGTGCACCAGTTATTAAAACTGAAAATGCTACACAATCAATGGAAATCAAACAATGGTTTATTGATAATTTCGCTGAATTAAAAGAAATTGCTGAAAGTACAACTTCCCACGGAAAACTTATTAAAATAGATCCTATTTTAATTGCGGGTGCTTATGTTTATCCACGTTTTGTCTACTCAACCGGAGACAGCATGGGTATGAATATGGTAACGATTGCTACAGAAAAGATTTTGAATAAATTGGCCAGCGAAACTACTGCTCGCCATATTGCGCTAAGCGGTAATGTATGTGTTGACAAAAAACCGGCAGCAATAAATATGGTTGAAGGAAGAGGAAAAAGCGTTGTTGCAGATATTTTAATTCCTAAAGACATTGTAAACAAAAAATTAAAGACTACTGCAGAAGCAATGGAAGAGGTTAATGTTGCCAAAAATCTAATAGGCTCTGCGGTTGGCGGAAGCATGGCCTATAATGCTCATTATGCCAATATGGTTGCCGCCATATTTTTGGCTACTGGTCAGGATGCAGCTCATGTTGTTGAAGGATCATTGGGTATTACAACTGCTGAAGCACGTGATGGGGATTTATATTTCTCTGTTAACCTGCCTGATTTGCCTGTTGCTACTGTCGGTGGTGGAACCGGTCTTGAAGTAGCAAATGAAGGATTGAATATTTTGGGTGTTGCAGGTTCCGGTAAAGCTCGAGAATTTGCGGAAATTGTTGCAGGTACTGTTCTTGCAGGAGAATTATCTTTAGTTGGTGCCTTAGCTGCAGGACATTTGGCAAGAGCACATCAGGAACTGGGTAGAGGTTAAAAAGATGGGAAGCATTGATAATTTACTTTTTCCAGAAATTGATTTAGAAACTGATGACCTTATAATGAGTATTGAAGTTAAAAAGGATTATTCAAAAATTAAAGATATTGATAAAAGAAAAGAAGAATTTATCAATGATTTAAAAGATTTTATAGAAGAATTTAGTCAAACAGAAGAATCTTTAGAGTTCATGAAGTATTATGATTAGTCTTTTGAATTGATTATTTTTAATACTTCACTAACATCCACTTTTGTTTCATAACAACCTGTTTTTTTAAGCAAGACTCCTTGCGGGCAAAAATCAGAAAGCAGCATCATCACCTGATTTAAGTCTTCATGACATGCAACACCAATAACTGCTTTAAACTTATTTTCCATAACTATCTTTTTAACAAAGCTTGACCCAGGTACTATATATAGTTTATATCCTTTAGGTATTGCTTTCTTTTTAATAACTCCAATGGAACATAATCCACAGCAGGTACAGTTAACACCTTCTTTTTGTAGTGTGGCAGGACAATCTCTGTGTCTTAAACAATGAGGTAAAAATATCAATGTTTCGCTGGCAGGAATCTGTTTGAATTTCTTTTTATTAATATCATTTCTTATTTCTATACTCATATTGTCAATTAAATGATCATCAAGTTTTAAAAGTCCAGCTATTGACTTAAATGGTGAATAAAGAGTATCGATTATAAATAAAAGGCCTTTTGGAAATATTATTATACCTTTCTTAAGAAACATTCTTCCAAAAAGTAAAGCTATAATAAATAAGATTATGATTATTATAACAACTGCCACCAGTAACTGGCCTAAAAAAGTATATATAAAATCAAAGTTAAGCATGTTAAAACCTTTCAATAGTGTAGTTTTCATGATTTCTGTTTAGTCTCACACCAGTTGATGTTTTGACAATAGACAATCCTGATAGTGAGTCGCATGAACATAAAACGTCTTGTTCAGGGTGTGTTCCGGGTATAATGTTACAGTTTAAATTAACCTTTTCGCCTACAGACAATACCTGCGCTAATCTTTTGGTTGACGGATGATCCTTATTTAAAATAACTATTGGGGAGTCTTCTTCACGAGTCAAATATGCTTGTGATCTTATTGCCCGTTTATCTTTTTTAAAATTTGATACGGCTATAATGTCATCCTTTTCAAGGAATTGAACAATTTCTTCATTGTCCTGTGTGGCAATAAATAGCATTTTATTGTCATGTGCTACTTTTACAACACCAACAGTTCCGCTTTCTCCTTCTAAAAATAATATTTCATCATAGTTAAAGTCAATATCCATTTTATCCCAAAAATAAAAAAAGAAGAATAAATGATTATTTATTCTTTTAGTTCAACATTGTCGCTTTGGCAAGATGGACAAACAACTTTCTTACCAAGACCTTTGAATTCATTTCCACAGTCTAAACATCTATATCTTTTTGTTTTTAATTTATTCAAATCAATGTCGGCCATTGGCCCACCACTAGAACACATCTAAAATCACCTATAAATTATTATATAATTATTATATAATTAAATTTTTCTTTTGTTTTCTTAACATTAAATCAAGTTTTTTGATTTTTTCAAAAATGCTGTTTTCTTTATTTATGCTATATAGTAATCGATAAAAGAACAATGATTGATTTAACATGTTGTCATTTTCATATTCTATTGCCAGTTTTTCTAAGTTTTCAATAATAAACGGATCAACTTCGAGTTTGATATGTTTGCTTTTCATTAATTCTTTACATTTTTCCTCAGTTAAAGAAATATTATATGATTTTTCCAGCTGTTTTATTCTTTCTTGAGTAAATGGTTCATTTTCATATTTTAAGCTGTATCTATAACATGCAATGGATAATTCAATATTGTTTTCTTCATAATAATAAAATCCCAGGTTCCTGTAAATCCTTGCAAGTTCATATCCTGAGTATGCATATCTTAGGGCGTCCATAGTATAGAAATAGAATTTATTGAATGTTGGTGCTTTCATCCTGTAGATATCGCATAATTCCAATATTATTCTTGTTGATACTGGATTTATTCGAAGTGCTTCTTTTAAAGCATCTTCTGCTTCATCCAAACGTGCAGCATCTCTTAATAGAAATCCATAATCATAAAATAAATCTTCCAATGGCTGATTGTCAGGTATGAATCTAAGTTCTTTTTCACATCCTATATACTCATTGAATATTAGTTCTTCTAAAGGGTTGGGAAAGCTGTGGTACTCGTTTATTTCATCGTTTTCATAGAATTTGGGCTGCGCTTTTATGAATGTATCAAGTTTTTCAAGAGCGGTTTCATAATCATTGTTCTGTATATAAAATTCAGCTTCAATCAATGTTTCCTTTATGGAATTTTCTTCATTTACAATTCTTTCAAATTCTTCCTGTTCTTCAGGAGTTAAACATTCCCAAATCATTCTGGAGATTTCTTTAATTATTTCTGTTGAATTTTCATGAGTTTTATAGATTTCAATTTGAGAAATTAAATATTTACAGTTTAACTCATTGTTTCCACCGAGGTTTCTTCTTATATCTTCAATGACTTTTTGATACATATATATTATTATATGTACTTCATCTTTAATAGGATTTCTATTATAACTATTATTCATTTAAACTTTCAATTAATATTTAATCATGGTTTATATTGGTTATAAAGAGTTATATTACTTATTTGATTGATTTAATAATGTAAGTATGTGCTTGCATTCGAAAATATTTATATAGTGGGAGTTTCATATAATGAAGTAAGTAGATGTAATTCATTTACTTAAAAAATTATTGTCAATGTTAGAAAAATATTGCAATAAATTTAATTTTCTCCCATAATTAATATAAGTGCTTTTAATTAAGCACTTATTCTTTTTAAATATCTATTTAATTTTTTTTGAAAGAAACTTTTTTTTAGTTAAGGCAATCTTTTTATATAACCACAAATCAATATTATTAATGTATAATTATTATATACAAATAATGAAATTAATTTTAAAGGTGAAAATATTCCTAAAGGAATGGACAAAATGCTTGTTAGTGGTATGGGAGATATCACTATTACAAATGATGGTGCAACTATCATGAGAGAAATGGATATTGCACAACCGGCTGCACGTATGCTTGTAGAAACTGCTAAAAAACAAGAAGATATTGTTGGAGACGGAACTACTTCTGTTGTTGTTATTGCTGGTGAATTATTAGCTAAAGCTGAAGAATTGTTAGAAGATGGTATTGCAACTTCTGTTGTTGTAAAAGGATATAGAAATGCAACTGCTAAAGCTGTTGAAATTTTAAATGACATTGCTATTGATGCTGATGATAAAGAAACTCTTAAAAGTGTTGCTGTAACTGCAATGAGTGGTAAAGGATCAGACTATGCAAAAGAACACTTGGCAGAATTAGTTGTTGATGCTGCTTTAAGAATTGAAGAGGATGGCGAATCCGATATTGATAATATTAATATTCAAAGAGTCTCCGGAGACTCTGTGGAAGATTCATTTTTGGCTGAAGGTATTGTTATTGATAAAACTCCTATATCCAAAAATATGCCTGAAAGTGTAGAAGATGCAAAAATTGCAATCATGAAATATCCTATTGAGTTAAAAGATATCAATACCAGTACTAAAATTGATATAACTTCTCCTGATCAATTTGCTGCATTTTTAGACAATGAAGAAGAAATGATTAAAGATTTAGTAAATCAAATTGTTGATTCCGGTGCTAATGTATTGTTCTGTCAAAAAGGTATTGATGATTTGGCTGAACATTACCTTAAAAAAGCAGGAATCATGGCATTTAAAAGAGTTAAAAAATCAGATATGGAAAGAATCGAAAAAGCTACAGGTGCTAAGTTAGTTACTGATATTGAAGACTTGTCTGAAGACAAATTAGGTCACGCAGGTAAAGTCTATCTTGAAAAACTCTTCGATCATAAGTTAACTTTCATTGAAGAATGTGAAAATCCGAAAGCATCTTCTATTGTTTTAAGGGGCAGTACCCGTTATGTAACAGAACAAATTGCAAGAGCTCTCGACGATGCTTTAGGAGTAGTTGCAGCCACTATTGAAGAAGGTAAAGTTCTCATTGGTGGAGGAGCTTGTGAAATTGATTTGGTAAAACAATTAAGAGATTATGGTGAATCTGTTAGTGGAAGAGAACAATTAGCTATTTTAAAATATGCTGAAGCTTTAGAAGTCATTCCAAAAACTTTAATTGAAAATGCAGGTTTAGACACTATTAACTTGATTGCTGATTTAAAAGCTGCTCATGAAGACTCAAATACTATTGGTATTAATGTATTTTCCGGAAAAATTGTAGATATGAAAGAAGATGGAGTTATTGAACCTTTAAGAGTAAAAGTTCAAGCTCTTCAATCTGCTGGTGAAGCTGCTGAAATGATTTTACGTATTGATGATATGATTGCAGCTAGAAATGCACTAACGTCTACTGGTCCTGATGAGTCTGGAAATGATGAAAGTGGTATGCCTCCAATGCCTCCAGGTGGTATGGGTGGAATGGGCGGTATGCCTCCGATGATGTAAACTTGATTTACATCATTTATTTTTCTATTTTTTTTATTAAAATTTTTAATTTTTATAAGTTTTTTCAATAAAATGTTTATTTTTAATTTTAATACTAAGTTATGCATTGTATTTAATATAATAAACATTGTACTGATTTTTTTCATTTTGATTTAAGGGTTTTTCCTAGTTGATAAATCCATATGCTTTTAGCTTTTTATTAGTTAATTCACATATATTTTTACTTCTTTGATTATTTTTACAATTTTTTAGTATTAATTTTTAAAATTCGTCCCGTTTAAAGCCATTAAATAAATAAATAACTTTATATAAGATATTCTTAATATATTATTATTATAATGGAAAATAGGATTTTTCCATAGTTGTAAAATACGTTAAAAGGAGGTTAAGTATTTTGAAAAAACGAATGTTCTTCGCATTGATAATATTAATCGCATTTTTGTCGGTTGGTGTTATTTCTGCAAGTGAAATAAATGTGAATGATAACTATACCGCTAAAGTGACAGACGGTAGTTTATTTGCTGTTGATAATGGGGGTGTAGAATCAGATTCTTCAAATATCTTATCAATTAACAACGTTGATACAAGCGTGGATGAAAATACTATTGGCGCAAGTAATAATTCTACTACAAAAAAAGCTGTTCAAATAAACGCACCGGATGTTGATTTATATTATAAAAATGGAACAAATTTTATAGCTACTTTAAGTGATATAGATGGAAATAAGTTAGCTAATCAGGCTTTAATATTTTCAATTTCCGGGGTAAATTATACTAGAACCACTAATAATGAAGGTCAAGCTTCAATTTCAATTAATTTGAATCCTGGAGAATATAATCTTAATGTTTATTATAATGGTAATGAAAATTATTTAGATACTAAAACAACTGCTAGATGTGAGGTGTATCCTACAATTTCTGGTGAAGATCTTACAAAATATTTTAGAAATTCAACTCAATATTATGCTACATTTTTGGATGGTCAAGGTAATCCTTTAGCTAATACAGATGTTAATTTTAATATTAATGGTGTATTCTATGTTCGTAAAACAAATCAAAATGGTATTGCAAAATTAAATATTAACTTGGAATCAAAAGAGTATATTTTAACTGCTATACATCCTATTACTGGATATATGCATAGTAATACTATTACTGTATTACCTACTATTACAGGTAGTGATTTAACTAAGATATTTAGGGACAATCATCAGTATTATGCTACATTTTTAAATGGTGATGGTTCTCCATTAACTGATACAAGTATTACTTTCAATATTCATGGAGTATTCTATAATCGTACTACTAATGCTGAAGGTACTGCTAAGTTAAATATTAACTTAGAACCAGGTAAATATATAATAACATCATATCATCCTAATAGTGAAAGATACTCTAATGATATTAATGTTATAGGTTCATCTAATACATATATTGATGTTCAAAACTATACTTTCTTTGCTGATGATAAGCAGACTATTACTGTTGCACTAATGAATGACTTAGATTATGGTGTTGCTAATCAGAATATTATTATGAGTTTAGATGGTAAAACTAGCACCCTAACTACTAATGACAATGGTGTTGCTAGTGTTAATGTTGCTTTATCTGGGGGTTATTATACTCCTACTTTCACATATACTGGTAGTGGTCCATACAAATCATCTAAGGTAACTAGTTCTATTACTGTACTTGAAGGTGAACCAGTATTCTTTAATACAAGTAGTAATATTATATATTATAATAATAGTGAATCATTTGATGTTAGTGTATTTACTATGGATGGTGCTGCTATTCCAAATGAACCGGTCTATTTCACTGTTAATGATGTAATATATAAGAGAACTACCGACGAAAATGGTACTGCAAAATTAAATATTAATCTAGAACCGGGTATTTACCCAATTTCATATAGGTTTAACACTACATCTTATCAAGATTTAACTGAATCTATAACTCTTGAGGTAATTGACGGTAATGTATCTAAATTAACTGGTGAAAATACAACAGTTGGCTATGGTGAAGGTAAAAAATTCTATGTCTCATTAGATGTTGGAACTGTTCAATTACAAAACAGGATTGTAACATTTAATATTAATGGTATTGATTATGATAGAGTAACTGATGAATCCGGTTTTGCAGGAATTGCAATTAATCTTCCAGTTGGAACTTATCTTATAAAATATTCTTATGCTGGTGAAGATAGAATCGAGTCATCTCAAGGTCAAGCATATGTCACTGTAAAAGAAAAAATTCCAACTTCATTGAAATGGATGTCTGCTTCCAAGTATTCTGCTGATTCAGATGTTAATTTTAAAGTTTTATTATCTGATGAAAAGAACAATCCGTTAGCTAACCAAATGGTTGTATTTACTATTAATGCTAAAGAATATGGTCAACTTACAGATTCCGATGGTATGGCTTCATTAACTCTTTCATTAAATGCAGGTACCTATGAAATAGTTTATTCATCTGATGGTAATGATGATTATCTTCCTGCTGTAGGATCAACTTATATTACTGTTTCCAAAGCTGGAACTTCTAACGGATACGGTTATTGGGTCTTTGGTAAAGATATGGAAAATGTTGATTTAGCTAAATTTGCATCCTTAGGAACTACTGATCTTTTATTAAACTTCTATGCATTTACTGCACATGGTGAATCTAAAGTCTTATCCTGGATTGAAAAAGCAAACTCTTATGGAATACATGTACATATTTGGATGCAGGTATTCTATTATGATGGATCTTGGGTCAATCCGGTATCTGGCGGAAGTGTTAACCAAGCATACTTCAATCAGGTCATTAACGAAGCAAAATATTATGCTGGCTTAAAAGGTGTATCTGGTGTTCACTTTGATTACTTAAGATATCCGGGTACTGCTTATAAGACTAGTGGAGGTACAGCTGCAATTACAGAATTTGTAAAACAAGCTACAACCGCATGTCGTGAAGTAAATCCTAATATTATAATGTCTGCTGCTGTAATGCCTGAAACTACTGATGATATTTATTATTATGGTCAGGATATTCCAGCCATTTCAAAATATTTGGATGTAATTATTCCAATGCAGTATAAAGGAAATTATAAAACTGGAACAGCTTGGTTGGCTTCAACAACTAAATGGTTCATAGAAAACTCTTATGGTGCTGAAGTTTGGTCAGGTTTACAGTCTTACATATCTGATGATAATCCTACAAAATTAGATTACAATGACCTCTTTGGAGATGCACAAACTGTTGTTAATAATGGTGCTGATGGAGTTATCTCATTTAGATATGGTTTATCAGTATTTTTAGACTTTAATGATTTGGAAGATCCTTCATATGGTGATAAAATTAATTTAGATGATGTTTTACTTGCAGCATCTAATTTAAAAAATCACATTGAAGAATATTATGATTTGCCGGCTAAAGTTAGTGTTGGTCTTGATAGTTACACAGTTCCTCAGTTTTTATACATTATGAGTAAGGCATTACTGGTAGTGAATGGTGATGCTCAAGATGATATAATTTCAATACTTGTAAGCGAACCTGATAAGAGTGCAGGTGATGTAATCTATAATCAAGCAAGTAAATCTGCATATATGGATATTTGTAAACGTATAAATGATTATTGTCTATTAAATAATAAAGCACCAAATAATGTTTCTTCATTAATTGGTGATATTAAGTACGAATCATTAGTTTACATGTTTTCTAGAGTTTTAAATTACTATTCATCTGAGTCTGCACTTCCTGCTATGGTATTGGTAAATAATTTCTTAGATAATCCAACTTTAACAGTTAACATGCTTCCAAGTTATTCTACAGAGCAGTATAAGTATATTAATTATACTACTACTTGGGCGAATTATTGTCCTAACTGTGAATATTATGGAACTTTACTCATCAATCCAAAAGGAACTTATGAAGGTGAATTAACTTGTTATCACTGTGATTGTGATTATTGTGGTGTTACAGGTCATGAAAAGATTGTTGGTTCTAATTTGGAATTAACAAGACTTTCAGAATCTGTTCCTGTCGATCCTGGTCATTCCGGAGATTCAATTTCAATTTCAAGCATAGTTTCGGGTTCAAGCGATCTGGCACGTTATTATGCTGAAAATGAGGGATTCCCAGATTATGTTGTTGTGGAAGAAGGTAAATATACTATTCAACAGTTCCTATACTTGATGAATAAGGCTATTGTACAAATTGACGCATCAAACTTTTCTTCAGTTAAAATGATAGATATGGACGGACCTGGTAATCCAACTGGTGATGCGATAGATGGTGATTTAACAAAAGCACAGTATCTTGATGTTGCAACTAGAACTGCTAACTTTATCATAAATAATAAGTTGATTCCAAATTATGCTTCATCTGTTTTAGGCAGAATTTCATATGCTACATTAGTGGATACTTTATCACGTGTATTGGCGTATTATGATGATAATGGTGTCTTGCCAGCTTCTATTCATGTTAAATATTCCGCCCCTTCATCAAAATCCATTTCCGATTTATCAAAATCATTGATTGCTGGATTAACTTCAACTAGGGATAAAGCTACTGCTTTATTCAATTATGTAAGGGATGAAATTACTTATGAATTCTATTA
>CACYVR010000053.1 GCA_902777885.1 uncultured Methanobrevibacter sp. | reverse complement strand
GTGTTCTGGGTCAGGACAGCTCCAACAATTATTTCAAATTTCTGTAAAGAATTTCTGGGAAATGAATAATCTTTAGGATGATAACCCTGTGTTGAACCTGTTTTTGTAGGGTTTTCTCCTTCATAATCTGTAATCGGCCACCACCCCTGATAAGAATAGCTGTCCAACAGTTTTGTAAAAATCTCATTTAAAACCATATTTAAGTATTAATAGTTTAAATTAAATATAGATTATTATGTCAAATAAAATTGGGGAAAAATTTCAAATTACAAGTTTCGGTTCCAGCCACGGAACTGCCGTAGGCGCTGTCATTGACGGCTGTCCTGCAAATCTTGAATTAAGTGCAAAAGATATTCAAAAAGAGCTGGATAAAAGAAAACCCGGTACCAGCAGTGTTACAACACCAAGAAAGGAATCTGATGAAGTCCGGATATTATCCGGAATTTTTGAGGGAAAGACAGACGGAACACCCATAACCGGAATTGTATTTAACAAAAATCAGCATTCCAAAGACTATTCCATGTTTAAATCAACACCACGCCCTTCCCATGGAGATTTCGGATGGATGATGAAATATGGAAACTATGACTATAATGGAGGAGGCCGTGGAAGCGGCAGAGTAACCATTGGCCATGTCATTGGCGGCGCAGTTGCTAAAAAACTTTTGAAAACACACCATATTGAAATAATTTCTCACGTAACACAAATTGGCAACATCAAGGCAGAAAATCTTTCTTTTGATGAGATAAAAGAAAATATAGAAAAAAATCCGGTTCGCTGTGGTGATTTGGATGCTGCAAAAGAAATGGAAGAATTGATTTTAGCTAAAAAGGCCGAAGGAGATTCTGTCGGAGGAATAGTGGAAACAATAGCGGTTAATGTTCCGGCAGGACTGGGCGAACCTGTATTTGAACGCCTTGATGGAGATTTGGCAAGAATCCTAATGAATATTGGTGCTGTAAAAGGCGTTGAAATCGGTTTGGGATTTGGCGCTGTGGAAAAAAGCGGCTCTGAAATTAATGATGAATATCTCATTGAAGACGATATAATAAAAACAAAAACAAACAATTCCGGAGGCATAATTGGCGGCATGAGCAATGGAATGCCTATAACATCCAGAATTGCAATAAAGCCTACCCCATCCATTTCCAAATGTCAAAACACGATAGATTTGGAAAATATGGAAAATAAAAAAATAGAAATAAAAGGAAGACATGACCCCTGCATATGTCCAAGAGTAACTGTTGTGGCGGAATCATCAACCGCAATTGTTCTTGCAGACCATATGATTCGTTCAGGATTTATTCATCCGAGCAATTTGGATGATTAATACCTGTGCTTTCTTATTCTAGAAAATTCATCAGTTTCTCCATGTTTCATTGCAAGTTTATTGGTATTTCTCCTTTCAAAACTTGATAAGTTCTTATTTGAACCATGATACGGTGCATCAACATCCTTAAGTGATATGATTCGTGCTTTTGCAGGATTATTGAAGTTGACATCAAGTGACATTCCATCAAATGCGGCCAAAGTTTTTACACCTGTCAGTTTAGTTATTCTTTTAGCCTCACCAATAGGATTATTTGAAATCATTTTAAGACCCAAATGCGTCATGATAGCCAATTTAGGTTTAATTTCCTTTAATAATTTGATAAACCCTGCAGAACACATATGTCCTTTTATGGCCTTACCCCCAGGCCGCAATACGCTGGCTATAAAGACATCCGCTCCCCTGTGCGCTTCACACAATTCAGGAAAATAAGAAGTGTCGGACGTATAGGATATCTTGAAATCCTTGTATTCTATTTGAAACCCGATACCCTTTGGATCGCCGTGATTTGTAGGCGTGGCCTTAATCAAACAGTTATCGAAATATCTGATATCTCCCTGTTCAAGAGGAAGGACTTCAGATTTTGACTGATGATATGATGAAATGCAAGGCCCCCAATATTCAAAACCTGACAGAACGCTTTTTGCACCCATAATATGACCATTACTTGTAGTCATTCCTTTAGTCATCGCTTCAATTAATATCTCAGCATCGTTATAATGGTCTGTATGTGCGTGGGAAACGAAAATTCCGTCAATGTTTCTTGGATCAAGACCAAACTGATATGTCCTGACTAAAGCGCCAGGACCTGGGTCTATGTGATAATTCTTTCCGCCTAAATTATCAATCCTAAATCCACCGGTCATTCTTCTTTGGTTTATGGCGGAAAATCTTCCCCCGCCTGTTCCTAAGAATATAATTTTCATTTAACTTCCTCATAGTGAACACAGGATAATATTACATGAAAGTGGAGAACTGTTTTTCTTAAGACACAAAACCTCATCTTTAATAATGACCTTATCGCCAATCTTTATATCATCAGTATCGCAAAACATTATTACGTTATCGTTTGGACCCGCCAAAGGCTTCCAGTTAAAGTTAAATGCCTGAGTCTTGGAATTTAATTTAACTTCAACCATTTTACCGTCAATTGACTCTACTTCACCTATTGGCCCCTCATCAATGATTTTATTAGCTAGTTCTATTTCTCTAGTTTTTTGAATCATTTCTTCTGTTAATTGCTGACGATATTTTGTTAAAACTTTAATATCTGCATCAATTGTAATGTTGAGATGTTTTTGAGCTTCAGATTTGTCAAATTTAGGCTGCTGGATTAAAACATCGAATTCCTTACCTATAGACGGTGTCTTTTGAGCAATATCAGACAATATTTCCTCAAAAATATCTCCCATTAACCTTAAACTGTGTGAAGCTTTCCATCTTCTTTTAATTAGATTTTCTGCTTGTTTATTAATTCAACAATTTGATAACCGTTAGTTGTTCCATAAATTCTTTTACGTTTTGTTTCATGAGTTCCCTTAGTGCTAACTTCCCCTCTAACGGTATTTCCGACAACTCTCAGTTTATCAGCATCATCAGTTATTTTAATTGGAACATCAAGCTCTTTAGATTTTTGATATAGTTCTTCATCTGTTGTAATATTTCCATTATATAATTCATCTTCCAAGGCCTGTCTATTATTGCCGAAATAAGCAATGCGCCTTTTATCACTAGCCATGACACAACCTTTCTTACCTACATATGCTATGATTAAACTCATATTCCTCCTCGCTTTAATCAAATTTTTAAAATATTTATATATAGTTTTATTAATTCTAATATTAAATCATTTTCATAATACCTAAATTAATTTTTTAAAAAAAAGTCCTTTAAAAATAATCAAAATGATATATAAAGCATTGAAATTAATTTTTTAACAATATGTTTATATAATAATAAATTGAAATATAACAATATAAATAATTGTTAATTATTTATCATTATAAATAATGTTA
The DNA here is from genome assembly GCA_902777885.1 of uncultured Methanobrevibacter sp. Lineage (GTDB taxonomy): Archaea > Methanobacteriota > Methanobacteria > Methanobacteriales > Methanobacteriaceae > Methanocatella. The sequence goes on along the minus strand of CACYVR010000053.1, from coordinate 5,645 downwards.
AACACAAAGGAGAAAATTTTATGAAAGATCTCAATAAGATGTTTAAGCCTGAATCTGTGGCAGTTATAGGTGCCTCAAACACCCCTGGAAAAGTTGGATACATTATTGTCGACAACTTAATCAATGATGGATTTAAAGGTGAAATTTATCCTGTAAATCCTAAAGGTGGAGAAATTTTAGGCAAAAAAGCATACGCAAGCATAAAAGACATCCCTGAAAAAGTAGATTTAGCAATAATCACAATTCCATCAGTCTTTGTGAATGATACAGTAAAAGACTGTGGTGAAGTTGGCGTTGAAAATATGGTTGTAATTACAGCCGGTTTTAAAGAAGTTGGTGGGGAAGGAATTAAATTAGAAGCAGAATTAACTGCACTTGGTGAAAAATATGGCATTAACATAATCGGACCAAACAGTTTAGGAATTACCGACTCACACACACCGCTGAACGGTTCATTTTCACAGATGATGCCTCCTGAAGGAAACATTGCATTTATCTCACAAAGTGGAGCAATGATGGTGGCAATCATCGATTGGAGCGTAACTTCAGGAATTGGATTCAGTAAAGTTATCAGTCTCGGAAACAAAGCAGGAGTAAACGAAATAGAATTATTGCAGTACCTTGCCGATGATGATGAAACCAATGTTATAATCTGTTATCTTGAATCAATTTCAGATGATGATGACTTCGTTAGAACCATGAGAGAAACTGCAGTTAAAAAACCTATTATTGTTCTTAAATCCGGATCAAGCAGTGCAGGAGCAGAAGCTGCATCCTCACACACAGGCGCTCTTGCCGGAAGTGACTTGGCATTTGACACCGCATTCGGACAATCCGGAATCATGCGTGTAGAAACCATGGCAGAGTTATTCGATTTAGGTTTAGCATTCTCCAAAGCACCTCTCCCTCAAGGCAGCAATGTAGCTATTATTACCAATGCCGGTGGAGGCGGAGTTTTAACAGTGGATGCTATGGAAAAAGCAGGATTGGATCTTGTTAAATTCGATGAAGAAACCACCGCTAAATTAAAAGAATGTATTCCGGATGAAGGTAGTGCAAACAACCCAATTGACGTATTGGGAGATGCACCGGTACAAAGATATCAGGAATCACTTGATATTGTCCTTCATGATGAAAGAGTTGACAGTTTGATTGTTATGGTATGTCCTACTGCTTCAGCAGACCCGGACGGAATTGCACAGGCAATTTTGGATGGAAGAAGAGACTCCAAAAAACCTATTATCGTAGTCAACATGGGCGGACCATCATTTGAAGATGCAAATGAACTATTAAGAGAAAATCACATTCCAACATATGTTTTCCCTGAAACTGCAGTAGATGCGCTTGCTGCAATGACAAAATTCGCAAAATTAGGCGACAGGCAATATGACGATGTTGTTGAAAAGATTTCCGATGTTGATAAAGATGCGGTTAAAGCAATATTTGATAAAGTGAAAGCAGACGGAAGAGACACATTACTTGGAAGTGAAGCTTATGCCGTTGCAGAAGCATATGGAATTTCAGCAGCACCAATCAAATTATCAACAAGTGCTGATGAAGCAGCTGAACTTGCAGAAGAAATGGAATTCCCTGTCGTTCTTAAAATAGCATCAGATAAAATTTTACACAAATCAGATATCGGCGGAGTAAAAGTTGGAATTTCAAGTGCCGAAGAGGCCAAGAAAACCTATGAAGAAATCATAGCAAACGCCAAAAAGGCTCATCCGGACATTGTCCCTGATGGTGTAGAAGTACAGAAAATGATGGATTCCGGTGAAGAAGTCATTGTAGGTATGATTCGAGACCAGCAATTCGGACCAATGATTGCCTTCGGTATGGGTGGAATATACGTTAACCTAATTGAAGACGTATCATTCAATTTGGCTAAAGGTTTATCCTCACAGGAAATAGAAAAACAAATCAAATCTACCAAAGTTTCCAAATTACTTGAAGGTTACAGAGGAGAAGCTCCTTGTGACGTTGAAGAAGTAAGAGAAGCTATTAAAAGGGTAGCAAGATTAACCTTAGACTTCCCGGAAATATCCGAACTTGATATCAACCCGATTTTTGTTTACGAAAAAGGTTCAAGCGCTTTAGATATCAAAATCAAATTATAATTTCTCTTAACCGAGAAATTACTCTTTTTTATTTTTACTAATTTTTTCGACCATAATTTAAATGAAAAGATGACTAATTAAATTATACTTTTTAGACTAAAACTGCAAAATAAATCATGGAATAATAAAAATATTAATGTGGTATTATGAAATATGATTTAAAAAGTGTTGGCATACACATGAACCAGCAGTATGAATGCATTACTACAACAATCAACTCCAAAAAAGAAAAAAATTCCGCAGCATTCGCTTTCATTTACCTGGGTGAGGATAAGGTAATGTGCAGAATCTTTGAAGGGTCAAAAAGCTTAAAAAATATACGGGAAACAAAACAGTACGTTGTAAATATAACACAGGACCCATTGATATTTACACTTTCAACAATTGACAAACTTCCGGATGAATATTATAGCGATGACGAGGACATAGCCATTTTAAAAGACAGCGGTGCTTATCTGGTCATTAATGTTGATGAAATAGAAATAAAAACCCCAGAAGATTTTCCAATAAAAAATGATACAAACATCTATTTCATTAAAGGAACAATAAAAGACTTTGTTATAAATGATATAGCCGCACAGGCATTTAACAGAGGATTTTCCTCCCTGATTGAGTCACTGGTGAACTGCAGCCGTTACAAGATTGTTGACGGTGAAAAGAAAAAATACTATAAAGATCGTCTCGAAGAAAACAAAAAAATCATTGAAAAGGTTTCAGACGAAAAGACAAAAAAAGCTATGGAAATACTCGCTGAAGAGTATCAAAAATACTGATTTTTAAAAAAATAATATTAGGGAGGAATTATTTTCCTTCCCAGTATAATTTTTCATGAGGAACCGTATTATTTAAAATACCTAAATCCACTTCCAATTTCATGAAAGCATCAACATTAGCTTTGTAAGTATCGTTTATTCCTGAAATGAATGGGAAACTAGCTAATGATTTTGCTTCAACATCTTTATTGGAAACAATATCTGAAGGCAATAACTTTACAACTTCGCTTGGGTTGTTTTTAACATTATCATTGATAAATTTGGTAGCATTTTCGTGGATTGCTACGATATCTTTTACGGTATCAGGTTTTTTATCAATTAAATCCTGGGATGCTACAACAACACAGCATGGGTGACCAGGCAAAATATCATGAGAAGTTGCTAAAACCTTGTTTCCGTTAGATTCAGAAGTACTTACAAAAGGCTGGAAAGTTACACCAGCATCAAGTGTATTAGCATTGATTGCATCATTGATTGAAGGAGTTTTCATTGCAGATGCATTTACTTTATCCATTGCTAAACCATTATTTTTCAAGTAATAGCTTAATAAAGCATATTGAATGGAAGCTTCTCCAGGAGTTGCCACATTTTTACCGCTTAAATCGGCAGCCGCATTAATTCCTGAATGATTGGAAATAATAATTCCACTACCCTCAGTTTGAGCAGCAGAAATAATCTTTACAGGGACACCTTTTTCAACTGATGACAATACCGGAGAAATACCGACATATCCAACATCAACTTTTCCACTTGCCATAGCAGTCATTAAGTCTCCACCATTATTAAATTGTACAAGTTCAGTTTCAATACCTTTAGCCTTATATAAACCTTGCTGATCTGCTACAAATAATGCAGCATCGTGATCTGAAGGTAAATAACCAATAGTTACTTTATTGTTTGAGCTTCCTCCGCCTAAGTCAAACCATCCTGCACTGACGGTTCCAACAGCAAATAAAGCGATTAAAGCTACACCTAAAATAATGCCTATTTTTTTATTCATTAAATCACCATTTATTTATAACAATAGTTATATTTTTTTCAATCTATAATCAATTGATGTTATAGACATGAAAAAAACAAGAATTTTTAAATTCTAATCATAGTTATTTATATTACCATATATAAATATAGTGAATTGAAAATCCATCCCCAGACGGCACCGAATTTTAAATCAATATATTGAAAATAATCAACGATAATTATGATGGTTTATGAATTAAACTCTCGAATAATATTCTAGGTAATTAATTATCTTAAAAGTATATGATAAAACAAAAAATAGTTTTTAATATATGTATATGAATTGGTTAATTTTTTAAAAAAAAATAAAAATATAGAAGCGTTAAGCTTCTATTCTAATTGTATTTCCTTCTGTTTCAAATCCATACTTTGAAGTAATTAGATATTGACCCGGCTGCAAGTTAATATTAATTTTAGCTTCACCTTTATCGTTGGACGTACGTGTGTACAATATTCCCTGCAGATTGAATGAAACCTCCTGATGAGGAGCAGGATTACCCTGCTCATCTAAAGTTTTCGCAACAAATGAAGATCCGTCACCATACTTCATAACCAAATCAGAAGTAACCAACCTAGGAAGAACCCTAATGGTATTACTTTCTCTACAGTCTTTATAATAACTTGTAATAGTGTACTCACCAGGTTCAATATTAATATTCAATTTAATATGACCAGTTTCATTAGTGTATCTTGTGTAGAATACACCATGGATGTTGAAGGTTACTTCTTCACCTGCTTTAGCCCAACCGCCATCAGCAGCACGTACACGAATGACATATTGAGTGCCGTTTCTGAAATACTTAGTTAAATCACTGGATTCAATTAAAGTAAATACAGTGACATTATTAGATTTCATTTCACCAGTTACCGGATTGGTTGCAGTCAATATGTATTTGCCCTGTTCAAGGTTAATATTAAGTTTAGCCCAACCGGATGCATTTGTAGTTCTGGTATAGAATACCCCATGAATATTGAATGATACTTCAGTATTTACAAGAGGATTACCCTCACCATCAAGGAACAATGCATAGTACTGAGTTCCGTTTCTGAACACCTTAAGCACATCTTTTGCATAGATTGTAGGTAAAATTTCAACATTAGACGTTACAGTTTGAGGTTTGAATTCACCAGTACCTGCAAACTCCACTTTAACAGTATAATTACCACTACTTAAAGTAAGAGCAATTGAAGTTCTACCGTTTTGACTGGTTCTAGTGTATGTCACACCATTGATAGTTATTTTTATTTCCAAACCGCTAAGATTATTTCCATCACTGTCTCTTAAATAGACAACAAATCTTTCAGGTCCGCTGTAATATTTAACAACGTCCGGAGCAGTAATTATAAGACTGCGTGTCTTTTTAACTGAAACATCAATAGTCTTTGAAGCATACTTATCATTACCCGGATAGGTAATTTTAGCATCATAACTTCCACTAGGCAAATCAGAAATATCTAAAACAGCTTTACCATCTTTAATAGGAACAGCATATTCTTTACCACCAATATCAACAATCACATCACCAGTAGCATCATCAGGAACAGAAATAACCACCTTATCATCATCCTGAGTAACGTCAATTGAATAATCTGAAGACTTAGGAACTTTTACAGTAGTTGAATTAGCATTAGGCGCATACTTATCATCACCAGTATAAGTAACAACAACAGGATACTCACCAGGCTCTAAACCGGAAATATCCACAACAGCCTTACCATCCCTAATAGGAACAAC
>CACYVR010000052.1 GCA_902777885.1 uncultured Methanobrevibacter sp. | reverse complement strand
ATTTCCTTTGAAATATTCTCCATTGACTGAATGTCTGCAATTTTATGGTCAACCCTTAAATTAAGTATCATCAAAATCCCTCTTAACTAACTCACAAATAACAGCCTTTGCTTTATTGATTTCTCCGGATTCTATTAAATTTTGAATTTTTTTATCTTCAAAAATTTTATATAAATAATCTCGCCTATCCTTTTGATTAGGAACATATTTCTTTAAAAGTGAACGTGAATAATCCTGAAGTTCAATTTCCAAAATATCTTCTTCAGTAATGATTGATTGTATTCTTTTTCTTAATTGCCTTGCCATCAGAGGACTTTTTCCATTGGTAAAAATAGAAATTTCAATATCCCCAATATTAAAGCTTGTTGGAACAATTATATCTCCGCCGTCCGGAAAATCTGCACGATTGATTAGCTTATCTTTTGAAATGTCAGAAACATAATCGGACAGTTGCTTATCTCCACTGGCCACTACAACCAAATCCGCCCAGTCAACAAGTTCGTCAGCATCATCCGGCGAAAATAATTCTGCCCCTTTCATCAGCAATTCATCGTCAATTGAGTTTCCTGCAAGTTTTACAATTGCTCCATGGTCTAAAAATTTATTTGCTCTTCTTGTTGCAACTTCCCCCGTACCTAAAATAAATACCTTTAATCCAGAAGTTTTTAAATAAAGAGCAGTCCAATCCATTTTAATCAGAATCTTCTAAAGATTTTGCCTTAAGAACACTCACAGCACGTCTTAAATCATCATCACATTCATTCAAAACATTTATAGCTTCAAGTTTTGAAATATTGAATGTTTCAGCAAGTGCTGCAGCTTTAGCATCAGGTTCCGGTTTTTTAACACCAATCAACTTTTCTGAGAGTTCCTTTTTTAAATCCAAATACTCGTCATGACTCATGCCCATATTTCTTAAAGTCATGTCTCTTAAAGGACAGGGTTTGGATGGTTTACAACACCAAATTAATGATCCAAAACAAGTACCGGCTCCTTCACCCAATCTTGTTTCTCTGCCAAACTGAGTTTTAATCTCAATATACTCCTTAGGAGTTAAATTCACTTCTTCTAACGCATTTAAAACGGGGCATGGTTTTATAGGAGGACAACAAAAAGCAAGTCCCCTCACATCTCCACCTCTGCATATATGAGATGGTGCATCTTCCCAAGTCATAATAAAATCACCATAATATAATAGTTTAATTTATCTTAATGGCAATATATAATACTTTGTAAAAAAGCGAATTTTCATCAAAAATTACTAGTATCCATGAAATACATATTTATTAATTGGAGAAATTTATATGAAGTTATGGAATCCTGTAGCATTTTTTATTAGTTTAATTATGAGTATTGTAATGGCTCTAATATTCTCATATCCCCAGGGAATGCCTGTTTGGTTATGCTTTGCATTATGGCCCATAAGATGGCCGGTAGCATACTTTTTTTCTAACTTCATATGTAATCCCATAGGATTTAAGTTGGCCGTTAAGGTATTTAATTTCAGACCTGGCCAAAAAACAGGTATTTGGAATCCAGTTCCATTTTTTATTAGCTTACAGATGAGTTTTATCATACCTTTAATATTTGCTGTCGGATTTGGAGGATTGGGATTTGATGCATTTTTATATATGTGGCCGATTAGATGGTTTGTGGCATATTGTTTGATAAACTTTATTGTGATGAAAATAGCAATAAAATTGGCAATGAAAGTATTCAATTATAATCCAGAGGCACATTGATGGAAATTAATGGAATTAACGTAATTGTTCAAAGAAAAAAGATTAAAAACATGTATCTTCGAGTTGTTCCACCCGAAGGTACTGTTAAAATTTCTGCCCCATATTTTATTGGTGATGATAAAATTATCGAGTTCGTTAATGCAAAAATGGATTGGATACTGCAAAAACAAGCAAAAATAGCCAACACCAAATATATTCCAAGTTTAAAATATGTTAACGGCGAAAAGCATTATTTATGGGCAGAAGAATACACTCTGCAATTAATAGCAAACAATATTAAAACCGCTTTTGTTAAAGAAAATACACTATATTTACCGGTTTCCAAAAGAAGCAAAATGAAAAACCGGCAAAAGACACTGGAGGATTTTTACAGATTGGAACTTCAAAAGGAAATAGCGGACATTTACGATAAATGTACTGCCAAGGTTGGAAGAAAACCTTCAGAGATTAAAATTCGCAAAATGAAAAACTGGGGAAACTGCAAACAGAATGGAGTTATTACTCTAAATTTGAATCTGGCCAAAAAGCCTAAAATCTGTTTGGAATATGTTTTAATTCATGAACTGTGTCATTTAATTGAGTTCAATCATTCAAAAAAATTTAAAATGCTGATGGATAAAAATTGTCCCAACTGGAGGGAAATAAAAAAAATATTAAATGAATAAAAGAGAATTATCCTTCTCTTTTAAGCATGTCTTCTTTTTCGTCTGGTGTAAGTTGTTTAACGATATCTTCAGGAGTACCAATATCCAATAGTTTTCCTCCCCTCATTAAAGCAGCCCTATCACAGACATCTAAAACAAAGTCCATATCGTGAGAAATGATAATAAATGTTTGTTCGAGTTCTGTACGTGCTTTCAAGATTGAATCTGTAACAATTACACGAGTAATAGGATCCATTGTTCCTGTAGGTTCATCCAATACAACAAGTTTAGGTTCCTTAATTAAAACCTGTGCAAGAGCAACCCTGTGCTTTTCTCCAACACTTAACTCATCAGGATACTTTTCTAAAATGGATGCTGCGGTAGAATCATCAAAACCTACAGTAGTCAGTGCGTGAATTGCTTTAATTTTACCAAACTCTGCAGGCAAATCCAAACTGATTGCATCGGTTAAGTTACCTAAAATATCTCTATGAGGATATAATGAGTATTCCTGGTGTAATAATCCTATATATGGCATGATACGTCCACGGTTAAGAGGACCTACTTTTGTCATGTCTATCCATTCATCACCAAGTTTAATTTTAATGCCGCCGCTACTTGGTTCGGTCAATCCCATCAACATTCTTGTGGTAGTGGTTTTTCCAGATCCGCTTAAACCTACAATACCGAAGATTTCTTCCTTATTAATGGTTAAAGAAACACCGTCAACAGCTTTAATAACTCCCCTTTCAATGGAATAATAATGTTTTTTAACATCTTCCAAAACTACTTCAGGTTCACCGAATTCCGGAATTTCAGGCTTTTCAGGAACAGGAACAGTTGCCATGAAGTTATCTACAACAGATTGTGGTTCTCCCTCTTCTTTAATTTCACCATTTTCAAGCCATACAACTTTATCTGCAAGCTCCACCATAACTTCAGGCCAGTGAGATGTAATCAGCATTGTGATTCCTTCCCCTTTAACACCTTCTTTTAATGTGTTGTGAAGTTTTACTGCAGTTTGCGGGTCTAAAGTACCTGTCGGTTCATCTGCTAAAAAGAGCATCGGATCCTTAGCAAGCTGTCTTGCAAGTACAACCCTTTGTTTTTCTCCACCACTTAAATCACGTGCAATATGAGTAATACGGTGGTTCATTTGAACCATTTCCAATAATTCCAAAGATTTGTAAAGACCTTCTTCATAAGGCAATCGGTCACCGATAGCCCTCATTACATTTTCGATTACAGTTTCCTCATCATATAATGCAAAGTTACGTTGTAACATGATGGATATTCTTCTTCTGATAGCTGCAAATAATTTCCTATCACAGTTAAAGAAATCCACTTCCTGAACAGCCAAATCACATCCGCAACTGCATTTTTCACCATCTTTTGAAGGTGATTCTATAGTTAAACAGTTAGGACATACTGCAACATTGATTAAGACTTTACCAGAATCTGGCCAATAATCTTTTGTTCCTCTAAGCATGTTAATTAAAACGGATTTTCCGCTTCCACTACGGCCTAGAATACCTAAAGTTTCCCCTTCCTCTATTGTTAAGTTAATATCCTTTAAAACATCAACATCATTGAATGATTTTGTAATGTTTTTAAGAGTTATAAAATTCATCAAACATCACCTATTGTATATTAATAATAATTATTAATCTCAAGTATTAATAATATTTTTGATTTAAAAATTAGAAACATTAAAATTTAAAGTTCCAGAAATTACTGCACGAGCTATTGAAAAGCCAAAAACACCACATTGATACATTTTCCTTATTTTTTCCGGCGAATCTATAGAATTGTTTCCAATGACTTTTATATCAGTATTTCTGCAGATATTTTCCAGTAATTTCCAGTCCGCATCAAAAACATTGGGGTCCATTGCATCCAAATGCAGGTAATCCGCACCTGCGTTTTCTATTGTTTTTGCAATTTCTAAAGTGTCTATACCATCCACATTGGCACGTATTTTAACGGACACTTCGCTTTTAGAATTGTCAACAATTTGGGAGATGTAATCGAATAAATCAGGTCTTTTCAACATCTCCTGACCGCAACCAATATGGATTATTTCTTCTTGACGGCAATGACAGTTTATTTCTATAATATCCAAGTTTTTAATTCTGGAAGCCTCAATTATTGGTTCGGGAGTTGTCGACCGCACATTTGCACTGACACGCACATCAGGATGGGTCTTTTTAATCAGATTTACTTCATTTTCAATATGGGGAATGATTTCATCAAGTTCAAAGTGGAATTCCTTTCTTCCCCTTTTGATTATTTTTAAAGACGCTTCAACAGTTTTTTCATCCAAACTATATCCGCCCAAAGTAACTGCATCAAATCCATATGGAATAACCTTATTTAAAAATTCGGCATCTGTTATTCCGGCCATTGGCGCAACTACTTTTATTTAAAAAACCCCCTCAGTATTCTTTTTCAACAACCCATGTCCAAGGTCCATTGTCACGGTCACGGATTTCTTCAAGACCAATGTCTGCCATGTAAGCGGCATCTTCAGCATTTTGACCTCTTCCGATTCCTGCTTTAAGGCCAATTCCTATTTCTTCATCGATTTCAACCAATATTTCTTTGATTTCTTCTTCGCTTAAACCGTTGCATGGAGACATGAAGTTATCTCCGCCAATGAAGAATAATAATGCTCCTTTTTTAATCAGTTTTGTCATCAGATAGTGTTGAGCCTTGTTGACCATGAAACTTGTATCAAAAGCAGACTCTATATCGGTTAAAGTTTCAGTTACGCTATTAATGTCAATGTGTGCTGCCTGAACAAAACTGTCCTCTTCAGAAACTAAACTATCAATAGCCAATATCTCCTTTCTTTGAGAAGATTGGGCTCCACCTTCTTTTTGAAGAGCAATAGTAGCTAATCTTTGAGCTTCATGAGGAGTTTCTGCTGCACCTACACCCATACTTATTGTGATGGGATATCTGTTTCTTATTGATCTTTGAATTCTTAAATGGTCTTCTTCATCCAAACCATTTGAAATTGCAAGTAAATTGTCAAATCTTGTAAAGAAAACCAACCCTTTTTTATTACCAAAGTGGTTGTTTAAATCTGCAAATAAACTTGCCTGTAACATTTGTAAATCTGATTCTGTACGAGGTCTTGGAGTGACAGTCCAAGGACCATAATTATCAATTTGTATCAATGTCATTTGTATCATTAAATTACCGCCTTAATTATAGGATGCCATCCAAAATTTTTTTGGCTAAATCAATTTTGGCATCTGAACTATCCATAATAGTATTTGTAATTATTACTTTATTAATAATTTCGCCTATATCATTTTTTAAATTTTCATCTTTTTTGTCAATTACCATGACATCTAAAAAATCCTTATATAATTGTGCAACACCAAGTGAAGATACTTCAATGTCAAGGGCTTTCATAAACTTGGAAGCCGGACCTGAAACGGAATCATTTCCAATTATTGGTGAAACCGCAACCACATATTTATCTTTTAAAGCTTCCTTTACGCCCTCAAGTGAAAGTATTGGCAATATTGAAGTTATCGGATTTGACGGACCGATTATTACTGCATCGGATTTTTTGATTGTATCGATTACTGCATCTGCAGGTGAGACCTCTGAAAAAACAACATCAAGAACTTCAGGTTCTGATGCATGTTTTATTAAAAAATCATGAAATTCCAGCTCACCAATGTCAGTGACTATTTTAATGTCTGAATTTTCATTGCTCATCGGAATGATTTTTGACTCGATGCCCATATTCCTTCGCTGAATTTCAACACTTTCCTCAAGTGAATGATTTTGCATGAGAAGAGTCTTTTGTATTTTAGT
>CACYVR010000051.1 GCA_902777885.1 uncultured Methanobrevibacter sp. | reverse complement strand
CCTGCAGCCAGATTATTCAAAGTGTAGGTGGCCTTAGCATCACTGACAGTAGCTGTGTAATCATTACCATTCACATCAAAAGTAACCCTGCCACCCGCAGAAGACGGATTAACAGAAGCAGTCAAAGTAACAGAAGTATAACCATTTTTAGTATAAACCAAACTAGTTTTAGTGGCCAATTTATTAACAGTGACTATAGCCCGACTTATAATATCTTGAAAAGAGACAGTAGCAATATAAGAACCGGCGTTTAAATTAATAGGCATCAAAGCCTTACCATCACTATCAGTAGTCCTAGTATAGTCGCCGCCGTTAATATTAATGTTAATTTTAGCATTTGAAACAGGAGCACCACCCTCAGTTAAAGTAACCTGCAAACTTTCAGGACCCCCATACTCTTTAGTAACATCAGGAACATCCAATTTCATGTCAGATATGTTAATGCTTTTAGACAATATGGTGGAACCCTCATTATTATAAACACTAATTATAGTATCTTCATCCGTGTTTAAAACAAAAAATCCGCTTCCATCAGTTATTTTAACAGTTTTAGGTTTGACAGTACCTTTTGTAGTAGAAAGACTAACTGTATAATCAGGCAATATGGAATTAAAATAAAGATTGAATTTTGTATCAGTCCATTTAACAGCATCCAAATCACTGATTTCTAATTTAATATAATCTTCAGGACTCCAACCATTCAATAATGAATTAAAATCAGGATTATTAGACCCCCAAAAATTACTATACAACATTCGATTAGTAGTACTTAAATGAATTGCATCCGAACTTTCAGCATGATTTCCATCAAAGATTGAAAAAGTAATATTTAACGTTGTTGGATAAGAACCGGGATGCTGAGCATTTATTGCTCCGCCCCAATGTGATGCAGTATTATTAATAAATACTGTTTTAATTGCATTTACTGTACTGGAAAATATTGCACCCCCATCCTCAGCACGATTATTAATAAATAAATTATTATTCCCCATATTTACATGAGATAGTGCATATATTGCTCCACCACGTTTTTCCACAGTGTTAAATGTGAAATTATTAAAGCTACCCAAATCCAAATCACCGTCACAATAAATTGCACCGCCAAAACTAATTTCATCAAATAAACTACCTTTTCCATTACAAGTATTATTTGAAAAAACATTATTATTTCCAATCAAAATATTTTGCGCCCATATTGCTCCGCCCTGACGATATGCAGCATTATTAATAAATTTATTACCATTACCAATTGTTAATTTTGAACCCGGAGAATCAATTACATAAACTGCTCCACCGAATCCACTATAACGATCAGTTCCATTACATATATTATCATAAAAAGAATTATTATCTCCAATATTTAAATCATACTTTGAAACTATTGCTGCACCACCACCAGAGGAAGCATAACCATTTTTAAAATTAATATTATCAAATTTTACATTTTGTCCATAAACACCAAAAATACGGATTTGATTAGCTCCATCAATAGAATAGCCGGCACCATCAATCGAAATACTTTTATTAATCATTACAAAACTATAACTAAGATTCGAATCTATTTCTTCATCGTACTTATAATCATTTTCTAAAGTTATCGTAGAACCTGCAGCCGCATTGTCAATTTTTTCCTGCAGTGCAGTGAAAGTTCCATCATCTTTTGCACCTATTACATCAATATTTTCAGATACGCTTAACGTATCCATGTCTTTTATATTATCACTTGTTTGGTTTATATCTTCAGCTGCTGAAACGCAACCGATAGAAATCATAAAAACAAACAAAAAAGTTATTAAAATTCGTTTTTTCATATACTCACCCTTGTACTTATTTTATAAAAAGAGTTGGTGTTTAGTTTAAAAATTGTGACAGCCATTTTTGGTGTATCAGTTAAGGTTTTGGCATCATAATTGACTTTAAGAACTTTATTTTTTGGTAAAAGAACCTGCAATAATTTAAACAGATTATCAAGCACATTAAATAATGATTCCATATCCATTTTCAGCAAAAACCTCAAATCATGATATTTTTAGTCATTTAATTGAATAAATACCTAAAATATAATTAATAGTTTATAAAAAGACATATAAATATATAGCGATTTAAAGATATTGAACACAAAATAAAAAAAATGGGTAAATTTCATCCACCATACCGCTAAGCCTTTCCATGTTTACTAACACACTTACTGGTTTCAATGCCCATATGCTGTCTTTGAAGCGACATATTCTCCCCATTTTCATAGAAATGATGGACACCCTTTGAATCATATCCGTCAGAAGTTTCACTATTGGATTTTAATATTACTTGTTTTTCAGCAATAGTTATTTTTATATTCATATATGAAAATACATATTATTAGTGATGGTTTTTCACCATAAATGGGGAAATGTATTATGGACAAGAAATGGATAATATGTATAATTTTTATAATAGCAATAATAGGCATTGCAGCATTCTACTTTTCATCCCTCAATAAGGACTACAGCATAGAAAATGCTACCATTGACATAGACGTAAGCGAATATGGAAGTATATATGTCCATGAGGATTACGACTACAAATTCAAGGGAGAATTCAATGGAATTTACAGGGACATTCCCCTGAAAAAAAATGAGGAGTTTAGCTTTTTCAGGGTTAATGTCGACGGTGCCTACTATAATGTGGAGGAAAGTGATGACGGTAACGGCAAACACTTGAAGATTTATCTGTATTCCGACAGTGCCCGTACCCAAAAGATAAAGGACGCTAATGTCCATGTTTCATATAGATACGGTTTGAAAGATGCGATTTTACTCTATGATGATGTGGGTGTTCTCCAGTTCAAGCTCTGGGACAAATACTGGGACAAGGGAGTAAACGGACTGACTGCCAAAGTTCATTTTCCGGGAGAGAAAAACAACACATATTTCATAAATCCCGAAAAATACACAAAGTCAAGCAATCTCAATGGGGACAACCTGACAATTACTGCCAATTCGATTCCAAAAGGGGAAATATATGAACTTCTTGCACTGATTGATCATGATGACTTCTATAAAAATCCTATAAGCGTAAAAATCATGCACGGAAACGGTAGGGACATTGTCCTCCAGAACCTCAACGACAGTCTTGATGAAATCAATTTCGCAGACTTTGTCCTAAACATTTACAGGGTATTGGCGATTCTTGCACCTGTGGGCCTGATAATCACCTATCTGAGATATGGCAGGGAACCTAAAGTGGACTATGATGGAGTCTATGAAAGGGAATTGCCGTCTGATGATTCTCCGGAGTTCGTAAGTTCTATGTTTGGAAGATACAGCTTTATAGGTAAGCCGACAAGGGACGGTTTTAAGGCATCGATTCTAAACATCATAAACAAGAAGGTAATTGACATAGACACCCAGGAAAGCGATGAAATCGACTCCAGGGATCTGCTTTTAACCTTTAATCACGATAGGAAAGAGGATTTGACTCAATCGGAATCAATAATATTCAATACTTTATCCGAATTTGCAAAGGACAATGTATTGAACCTCTCCACATTAAAGGGTAAATTGAAAAACACATCAAAGGCCAAATGGTTCATGGGCAAATACGATGCCTGGACGGAACAGGTCAAGGAAGAAAACAAGAGCCAGTTCGACAAATACTTCAACAGAAGGGGTTTGAGAATTTCAAGATACATTGCAACCATATCCTTCTTTTCAGGAATAGTGCTGTTTTTTGCAGCAATGTTACTGCCCACACCAGATACAAGGATTGAAGCCGCAAAAATGGCTGCAGTTATATGGATTACAGGAATAGTTGCATACTTGCTTCCTGACGACTACTTTGGAAGCTGGACTAAAGAAGGCAGGCTCGTCCATCTCAAATGGAAAAATTTCAAGAAGTTCCTGGAGGATAACAGCCTAATTAAAGAACACCCTCCAGAATCAATCATAATCTGGAAAAATTACCTGATTTATGGTGCGGCTCTTGGAATAACAAGCAAGGTTTATGAAGCAATGAAAATCAATGTGTCTGATGTCAGCGAATATGACAATG
Organism: uncultured Methanobrevibacter sp.; assembly: GCA_902777885.1. Classification (GTDB taxonomy): domain Archaea; phylum Methanobacteriota; class Methanobacteria; order Methanobacteriales; family Methanobacteriaceae; genus Methanocatella. Next base: position 6,498 of record CACYVR010000051.1, on the reverse strand, counting down.
ATGGCATATTCCTCTATCACAGCTCAGGAGGATTTTCAACAATGGATTCTGCAATCGAAACAGGATATGTCACTGCAAACCCCTCATCAAGTGGAGGCGGTGGTTCAGATGGTGGAGGCAGCTTCGGAGGAGGTTCCGGAGGCGGAGGTGGCGGAGCTTTCTAGTTTCGCCCCTTTTCAAAATTTGAAAAATATCATTAATTTAAAAGTTATAATCCAAAAAATAATAACTAGTCATGTTTGATGACAGCCAATATATGAAAAAATTTTCCTTAAAATACACGGATAAGGTGCCTAAAGGCTTGACACCCCAAAATGCAGAAAATACCTAAAAAGAATATATAGAACTAAAAAAGAATTAATACGTTGGATACACTTACAAAAAATCCGTTGGACAGAAAGAAACGTTCTCACCCAACAAACAAAAAACTTCAAAAATCAAAGTAACAGAAAAAATCGAAGATGCATTATGACAATTTTAGACATTACCTTTAGTTTGGCATTACAACAACTACTCCATAAGAGCAACAGCAATTACCATTAAAGCCAAATTATATTTGTTCATCACAAAATACACCAATCAAATTTAAAAAATACTATATCATATCACCAAATACTTCCTTTAAGGCCTGCTGGTCTTCAGAGATCCTCCACCAATTATTTTACCGGTTGCACTGCCATATTGGGTATTTCCAACCCAAGTAATATCCATGACCAGAATTTCATTCGGCTTCATGCTCTTTTGCGTATTCCTTTAAAACATATTAGCTATCGTCTGATGAATCCTTTGAATTGGCCTATCAGAACTTAAAACATCCCCCGTGTTGACTTTTTCAACATTAATGGAGGTGTTGTTTTTCATGACAACAACATTATCATTTACCAGACCAGTACTCCTCTGCCGATTGATTAAAATGCCCAATCCGACTATCATCACCACGACAACAATAGCCAAACAGATTATTATATAATTTTTATTCATTTTTTCTTATGAAAATTATATGTTAATATCTTCGTGGTTAAATTGTGATTAAATCATTATTTATATCTTATCTTAAATAGTTCTGATTTAACCAATTAAAGCAAAAATATTAGTATAAATCAAATAGAAAATTTATTATCCAATATAACTAAATTTATTTTGTATAAGATAAATATAACTAAAAAAGCATTATTTTAAAGATATTTATTTTCAAGAAAAATGAATAAAAATATAACAAGGGTTTCATGGAAGTTTCATATATGTATATAAATTTAATATGAAAAAGTAATAATATACACATTTTTTCAATGTGACAAAAAAAATTGAATAAGACAATAAAAACTAATGCTGTGATAAAAATGATAATGGAAAAAAACTACCTTAAAAACGACATGATGTTTATCCTGAAATCTGAAATCAGGCTAAAAATCCTAACTGAACTAAAGGATAAACCTCAAACGATCAGACAAATTGTAGACAATACCAAAATGGCATACAGTTCCGTATCAAATAACCTGAACAAATTAGAGTATAAAAATCATGTCGAAAAGGAAAACCGAGTTTATACAATTACGCCAATGACCAAAATATATTTCAATCAATTGATGGACTTCAAAAAAAGCATAGATGTCGTCGAAAACTTCGATAGCCTTTGGTATAAGCATAATATCAAATATATAAATAATGAATTAATAGAAAATATCACTCAATTATATGACTCCAAGTTAATAGAAACAAACCCTATAGACATATATAAGACACACGACAATATTATTAAACAACTGAAAGTATCTAAAAATATCAAGGGAATACTTCCTTATATTCACCCAGATTATCCTCAGTTAATTGAGAATATTATGAAAAATAATGGAAATGTTGAATTGATAATGGAAAAGAATATATTTCGAGGATTAATCTCTCAAATTAATCCCCAACTTAAAAATAAATGCATTAAAAATGGATCTTTAAAGATTCATCTCCTAAAAGAAAATTTGGACATTTATCTTTTAATTTGTGATGAAACGATGAATTTAGGATTATTTAAAAATGATAGTTTATTTGAAAATATAAAATCAAGTGTGATTTAAATGAGTACGCAGGCTTTAAAAAACGAAAACCAGGAATTTAAAAATGTCAAGTATCTTTTGACATCATCAATGCGCACATTAATACTCGTTGTCCTATATAATAATAGAAAAAATCTTAATGAAATTAGAGACGAATTAAAAAAGCCTTCCGCAACAATATTACATGGTTTAAAGGAATTAGAGGAAAATAATTTAGTAAAAAAAGATAGAAAGTACTATTCCCTAACATCAAATGGATATCTGCTTGCAACAAATGTCATCAAATTGATTGACAACTGGTATACGATTGAGAAAAACAAATTTTTCTGGAATAACCACGACCTGAGCGGAATTCCAGAAAGTTTTCTGAATAAATTATATCTCTTAAAGGATGCGGAATTTATTTCATCAACAACAAGCGACTTATCCAATGCATTTAACATGTATGTGCAGTTAATTTCAACAGCAAAAGAATTGAAAATAATACTGCCAATTTATTCAGAAAACCATTTCAAACAATTCATAAAATTATTAAAAAGTAATCAACTGGAAAACCTGACAATAATGTTGAATACAAAAATTCTGCAAATGATAAAAAGAAGCAGATATTTAAAGAAATCTTTGCTTGAAGATGAAAGAGTAAGCATTATAGAAATTTCGGATGAACCGAAATTATTCCTGACATTTTCAAAAGATTTCATGACGCTAACTCTATTTTTTAAAGATGCACATTATGATGATTCACAAATTATAGTGGATAAACATAAAAGTGCCATTAAATGGAGTGAAAATTTGTTTAAAAATATTTGCGAGGAAAATTATGAATAAACAAAATAATGAAACAGATGAAACTCTTAAAGGAATACTGTTACAGAAAAAAGGCGGAAAAACGACAGCTAAAATAATAGAGCTATTATTGGTTAGACCCTACAATTCTAACCAAGTAGCCAAAATATTAAATATAAGCTATAATACAGCATATTATCATTTTCAAATAATGCTGAAGTTTAATTTAATAGAAAAAATACCAACCAAATACGGAACTTACTATGTTGCAAAAAAAAATTTGATAAATGAAAAAGATACATTTAACGAAATAAAAAAGTTAATATAAACATTAGTTTAAATAGTAGTTGTGTATATGTAAATTTAGGTGATTTAATGGAAAGTAAAACAACAAAAGAACATCAAAATGAATCTTCAAATGATATAAGCTGTGGAATTATTACATTAAGCGACAGCAGAAACATTAAAGAAGATTTATCTGGAGATTATATCGAAAATGCAATAAAAAAGAGATATAATTTGAAATCTAGAAAAATTATCAAAGATGAAAAAGACGCATTGTTGAAATCTATCGAAGAGATGATTGATGAAGACATTGATGTAATCCTCACCAATGGTGGAACAGGATTAAGTGAAAGAGACATTACTGTTGAAAGCGTTGAAGAATTGTTTGATAAAAAAATTGATGGTTTCGGAGAAATTTTCAGACAGAAATCCTATTTAGAAATAGGTTCAGGTGCACTACTTTCACGTGCTACTGCAGGAGTCTGTAAAAATTGCTGTATATTTTCCATGCCAGGATCACCTAATGCTGTTAAAACTGCATTAAATATAATAATTGATGAACTTCCGCATATTGTTCATCATGCAAAAAAATAAATTTTGATGGATTTAAATATCCATCATTTCTTTTTTAATGAATACCATAGAACCATAACATAATCCTTGGAGTGATATTAGCTTCAATCAATGCCGCAATAACTAAAAGAACCAAATCCAAAATTATTGAAAACACAATATCCAAAATCTCAGGTCTGGAGTCCGAAAGCACATCACGAACAGTTAACTCCTTATCCCTTAAAGATTTAATAAGATCAATCTCCACTCTCGTTATCAGAAATGCTGCTACAAGAGCAATAACTGATGCGAAGTATTCAAAAATTCCATGAGGAACTATACCCACAAATGCAAATGTAAAATCACTGCCAAAAGGCGTGGCAATAGAAAATGCATTTACAAAAAATACTATTAGAGAAATGATGGAAAAAAAGAGTCCTCCAATAATCGTTATAATATCGACTTTAATATTATGTAAAAACAGTTCAAGGCCATCCATTCCAAAATCACTAACAGCAATGCCAGACATATTTCTTAAGCCCGCAGATAATTCTCCATAATGACTTCCTATGGCTATGAAATTAACTACGGCACCAAAAATAAAACCAAATGCAAAAATAGATAAAGAAATGAGGAAATATTTCTTATTTCGGGAAAAATATCCTTTAAAAAAATCTTTAGAAAACATTTCCATTAAAATTCATCTACAGTAATTAAGGGTTCCAAGGTTATTCCTTCTTCTTTAAATGCTTCGATAGCACCTTCCTGTCTGTCAACAACAACAAAAGCCCTTGTCACATTCCCGCCGTTTTCCTGAATTGCTTTAATTGCTTTTAAAAGTGATCCACCAGTAGTTGTTACATCCTCGACGACAATAACATTGTCACCGGAGTTGAGTTCACCTTCAATAAGTTTTGAAGTTCCATAACCTTTCTTTTCTTTTCTTATCATGAGCAATGGAATTTCACTTTCAAGAGATACAGCAGTTGCTATCGGAACAGCACCTAAAGCAGGTCCTGCAACCTTATCCACACCATCATCAGAGATTAATTCAGTGATTAATTTTGCTATTGTAGACAATATTTCAGGTTCGGTAATAGCTTTTTTCATGTTGATATAATAATCACTCTTTTTACCTGATGATAATGTGAAATCTCCCCTAAGAAATACTTCATTTTCCTTTAATAGATTTATTAAATATTCTTTAGACGGCATTATACATCATCTTCACTTTTAAGTAATACTTTATCACCAATAGCTTTTACAAGATCTACAGGAACGACATTTTCACTGTCACGGAACTGTTCTGAAATTCCAGTTTTTTTAATTACCAAATCTGTAACTTCAAAAGTATCTTCATCAAAAACGATTTCATAAACTTTCCCTATGATTCTGATATTTCCATTTAATACTTCCTTACCAATTAATTCTTTAGTTCTCATAAAATCACCTATATTATTATAAGTTATTTAATTATTTACTTAAATAAGTTTAGTTTCAAAGCAAGAATTTTTTAATCCAAAATGACAATAGACAATTTACAGTATTGCCCCTGCAATAACTTAAAAGTTTACATGACAAGCCATGAGCAATTTCTTTTTTTATGATTCCTTTTTCCACATCATCTATTAAGTTCAATATTGATGATGTTACTGCAATATTTTCCTGAATTTTCGAATCATTTTTCAGCCGAGAAATGAAGTCATATTTATCTTGATTTAAGCTATCATAAAATTGATTGATATCCAACTTGTATCTATTTAATAATACCAAAACATTAGATTGTGAATGTGGCGTAATCCAAACTTGTTTTTTAATTGCTACATGTATAGACTCGATGATACTTTTAGCAATTATTTCACCTAACTTTGAATGTTTTCCTGCATTAGTTATTATATTATCAGATTCATTATTAGATGCTATTATCAGTCCATCAGTACCTGTTCCCGTTGCAAAATGGTTAGAAAACTGAGAAGGAATCTTTAAATTATTTAATGCTACACTTTTAGCTTCACTGGCCACGATAAAAGCTTCAGCCAATACATTATCATCCAGTTTTGAGTTAAGCAATAAAATTGTATTAATGGTTCCCGGCTTAAACTCGCCATTTTCCTCATAAAATCCTGCATCATCACCAGCACAAACCGCATTGACACGAACTCCAGCAGTAGTAATGGCCGTGACTTCCAGTTGATTATATCTTTTTGAAACTATTGATAAATTTTTCATCAGTGCAAGCGTGACAAGACCTGAAGATTTTTGAGGATTGAAATCAAGCCCTTCACATAAACTGACCAAATAATCACGTAAATCATGATTTTCCAAATAATCAATGTTTTTCTGAGACAAATGATGATTAAAAGCAAATTCCAAATTATCCCGAATTCCGCCATTCAAAACAGAATTGGAAAGGCACTTTCGTTTATGGTTAAATCTAATAAAAATAGAATCTTTTAAATAATATACTTCGTCTTGTGTTGAAGTTTTAAAAATAAGTCTTTTACCATACATAAAATAAAAAAAAGAAAAGATGTAATTAGATTTACATCATTGGAGGCATACCGCCCATTCCAGGATCCATTGGTGGCATGTCATCTGCTCCGCCAGTGGATGCAATTACATCATCGATTCTTAAAATCATTTCAGCTGCTTCAGATGCAGATTGGATAGCTTGTTTTTTGACACGTTTTGGTTCAATTACGCCAGCTTCTTTCATATCTGCTACTTCACCAGTGAATACATCTAATCCCATGTAGTATGAGTCTTCTTGAGCTGCTCTTAAGTCTACTAATGAGTCGATGCTGTCTAAACCTGCGTTTTCAGCTAA
>CACYVR010000050.1 GCA_902777885.1 uncultured Methanobrevibacter sp. | reverse complement strand
AAAAAAAGAAATTTTAAGATGAGTAAATTAACTCATCTACATTTTTTCAGGAGCAGGAACTCCTAAAATATCTAAAGCATTTTTAATAGTAGTTTTTGCTCTGTCAACTAAAATCAATCTGGTATTTTCAACATCTGAACCAATAACCTGTTCGGATTTATAGAACTTGTTGAATGAACCGGCTAAATCCTGACAGTATTGGGTGATATTGTGAACCCTTTTCTTGTTTGCACAGTCTTCAACTACCTGCGGGAATTTTGCTATTAGCCTTACCAAATCCTGTTCAGTTTCATTTGGAATCCAGTTTTCATCTATTTCAAGTGAAGATATGTCCTTGCCGGATTTATTCAATAGCTTATTGGCTCTTGCGTGTGCATATTGTATTGAAGCACATCCCCTTTCAAAGCTTAACGCTTCATCCCATTTAAAGGTTAAATGTTTTTCAGGAGATAATTTTGCAATAAAGAATCTTATGGCTCCAATTCCAATTTGTTCAGCCATCGGAGCAATTTCCTCATCGGTCAAGTCAGGATTTCTTGATTTGATTTCCTCTGTCGCTCTTGAAATTGCTTCGTCAATCAAATCATCAACAGATACGAATTTTCCTTTTCTTGTTGACATTGAACCTTCAGGAAGTGTTATGAATTCATAAAATATTACTTCAGGTGCAGTTTCATGTAAAATCTCTTCAAAGATTACTTTCATCTGTTTTGAGGATAATTTATGGTCTGAACCTAAAATGTCTAAAACCACGTCTCCTAAAGTTGCCTTATATCTGTGATATGCTAAATCTCTTGTTGAATAAAGTGATGTACCATTTGATCTTCTTAAGACAAATTCCTTTTCGATATTATAGAATTTCAAGTCAATGTAGTCTACATCTTCATGTGATACGAATCCTTCTTTTTCAAAGTAGCTGACGAGTTTGTCAACATCACCGTTTCTGATGAAATTGCCTTCCCATACAAAGTCGTCATGATTGATGTTAATTCTTTGAAGAGTATCTTTGATTCCTGAAACGCAGCTTTCAACAACGTTTTCAAACACTTTGTTCAGCTCTTCATCATCGCCTTTTTCATATTTCTGGATAAGTTCACTTACCCTTTCGTTGGCATCATCGTTTTCATCAACTTCCTTATTTGCTAAAAAGTATAACTTGCCGATTTTTTCATCGATTTTTTCTCCGTCCTGGTCTTCAATCTTTAAGCCCATTTCAGTTATACCGTAAACTATTATTGCAATCTGGCGGCCCATATCATTAACATAATATTGGGTTTCAACTTCACGGCCGGACAATTTTAATAATCTGGCAAGTGAATCTCCAAAAATGGAGTTACGTACATGTCCGATATGTAATGGTCCATTCGGATTTGCGGAGGTATGTTCCAAAACGATTTTTTCATCCACACTTTCAAGCTGCCCGTAGTTATCATCTACTTTTTCAAGCAGCATTTTAGAAAATTTTGAATAGTCAATGAAGAAATTAACGTAAGGGCCAAAGTTTTGGACCTTTTTGAAAATGTCCGGAACTTCTATTTTAGAAACCAAATCTTCAGCTACAAGATTAGGAGAAGTCTTTAATTTTTTAGTAAGTGCGAAAGCTATTGTACTGGCCAAATCTCCTAATTTTGGGTCAGGTGGAAATTCCAAACGAAAGTTTCTGTCTATATCTTCATCATATTGATCTAATGCTTTGTTTATAGCATCTATTGCTTGTTTTTCTATTTCAAAATACATTAACTCACCTTAAATAATTATAATCCCCTTAACCATAGTGAAATATTACCTATATATGGGATTTTAATAGGTTGACCTCCCCAAGTAACTACTCTGTCTTTAATCTGATCTACATGCACATAATATGGGTCCGAACGATTGTTATTGTCTCCCTTTATCTCATACATTGTCGTTCCGTTTATTTCTACAATTTTAACAATTCTATGAATGACCGGTTGGTTATACCATGTTGCTTTATAAACAACAATGTCTCCTTCCTTTACATCTTTAGGATTAAATTCATGCAATCCCAGGAGATCGGATTTTTCAACAACCACAATATCTCCTCTGTAGAATACCGGCTCCATACTTCCTGAAACAATAACATTCAAGTGTTGGGCAGCGATTAAAACGACTGCAAGTATTATGATATATGATGCAATTTCCTTGTAATCAACCATTTTAACACCTTAAAATTTATTTTTCTTTTTAAAAGCAACAGCTAAAGCAATTTCAATTGCCTCAGCAGTATTCTGCAAATCATCCATACCGTGAGCACTTGAAATAAAGTTACATTCAAATTGGCTAGGCGGTATGAACACGCCTTCTTTTAAAAGCGCTCTAAAGTATCTTAAAAAGCTTTCAGTATCTGATTTTTTAGCATCAGCGTAATTGTAAACTTCAGCAGGATTCAGATAAATCTGAAACATTGACGCCAGTCCAACACATTGGATGTTATACTGCTCGTCATCAATTATTGATTCTATATTTCCTCTTAAAAAGTTACCTTTTCTTTCTAAATCTTTATAAAATTTATCATCTAATTGGGATAATGTAGATAATCCTGCCTGGACAGAAATTGGGTTACCACTAAATGTTCCTGCCTGATAAACTGGTCCTTGCGGAGCTATTAATTCCATAATTTCTCTTTTTCCACAGAAAGCACCCATTGGAAGTCCTCCACCAACAATTTTACCTAATGTAGTTAAATCGGGAGTAACTCCATAGTACTCTTGAGCTCCACCTCTTGAAGCTCTAAAACCTGTAATGACTTCATCAAATATTAATATGATATCGTTTTCTTCAGTTATTTTACGTACAAACTCTAAAAATCCAGGTTTCGGTTCAATACATCCAACATTACCCATTACAACTTCCATTATTAAACAGGCGATATTTTCTCCTTCCTCTTCAATTAAGCTGGTTAAAGCCTCTTCGTCATTGAATGGAACGGACAGGGTATTTTTTGTCGTGTCTGTTGGAATGCCTGCAGAATCAGGAAGACATGCTGCACCGGAACCGCCTTTAACTAAAACGTAATCGTGGGCTCCATGATAGGCTCCTTCAAATTTAATGATTTTGTCACGGCCAGTAAAACCACGGGCCAATCTGATTGCACTCATCGTAGCTTCAGTTCCGCTGTTACAAAATCTTACCATTTCAGCAGAGGGGATTCTGTCAACAACTTCTTTTGCAAGTTTAATTTCATTTTCAGTTGGAGCGCCATAAGCTGAACCAATCGTCAACTGATTGGAAACTTCACGTACAACCTTAGGATCAGCATGCCCAAGTATTAACGGTCCATAAGCAAGACAGTGATCAATATATGTATTTCCTTCACTGTCTGTTATTTTACATCCTCCAGCGCTTTCAACAAAAAATGGATAAGGCTTAAATGCACGCACTGGTGAATTGACTCCTCCTGGGAAGTATTTTTTTGATTCGTTAAATAATTCTTCAGTCATTTTATCACTTATAAATGTTGGATTAATGAGTTTACACAAGCAACAGCTATAGGTGTTCCACCTTTAGGACCTTCAGTAATGACATTAGGGATATTTGAATTTCTTAAAGCCTCTTTTGAATCAGCAGCTCCGACAAAACCTACAGGAACTCCCACTATAGCTTTAAGATTAATTTCATCTTTCTGGTATAAATCCATAGCTTCAAAAACGGCTGTCGGCGCATTTCCAGAAACAACAATGCCTTCAAAATCATTCTGGCTTGCATATCTGATAGCTGCAGCGGCTCTTGTTATCTGATGCTCTTTAGCTATTTTTTTAACCTCTTCATTTTTAATGTAACATTCAACTTCACCATCATAACGGGTTATTCCATATTTAACCATGTTAATGTCGGTTAAAATTGTTTCGTTATTTCTCAGTGATTTCATTGCAACGTCAACAAAATCATCACTGATATGAACAAGTTTTGCGTATTCAGGATCAGCTGTTGAGTGAACAATACGCTCAACAATGTCTTTTTCAGCAGGTTTCAAATCTTTAATGTCATCACCAATAAGGCCACGTATGATTTCCCTACTTTTGGTAGCAATATCATAACCTTGTTTGGTTGATGCACCCATAAACATTTGGTCTGTCATATTATAATTATATGTTAAAAAATAGTTAAAATATTTTAGTGTTGATTGATGAATTTTTTCATTTCAAATAATATTTTTCAATGTCGTCAACTTCAAATTTTTTTGCTAAATTTTAATATTATTAATAATATTATGTTTTAATCTATGTCTTAGCGGAGTTTAATTTTGATTTTTCAAAATCCGTGAAATTCGATGAAAATAATTTTTATTTAAATTTATCATCGAATTAAAATAATTGAAGTTTGTGTCAACATTTGTTTTTTCTAACATAATCTATTGAATTTACTTGAAACTCCACCATTATAACTTAAAAATTAATATTAACATGTTGATGTTATTATTTAAAATTGTGTGTCCTATAAATAATCCGAACCAATCCAGTTAATCTCATTGAAATTTTTGAATTGCTGATTAAAACTGATTAAATCAGAAATGTTTGATTCTTTCATGGTTAAAATAATGCTTGAATCAGTAAAACTTAGTTTTGTCTTTTTACTGTTGGCTCCAATATTTTTTTTGAAGATATCAAATGTTTTGGCAGTGTAGTTAAAAATGCTGTATTCATTTAATATTTCAAAGTTGTCTATCAGACCATAGTATATTTCTTCAGCAGCTTCAATGTTTATTTTTCTGCCAGTTAATGTTAAAACTTCATTTAGCACATTATTGTTAATATAACAATCCTGCGATAGAATATTTTCAGCTTCTTCTAGTTTTAAAGCGTTTTCATACAATTCATCATTTGAATTGATGTAGGCAATGATGAAAGAGGTATCCAGGAATACTTTTCTCATTTGTATAAACTCCTTTTCAATTCCAAAGCATTGGTTTTTTCATCAGTTTTAAAAGCACCACTTAAGTTTTTAAAGTTTCTTTTTTTTCTGAAATTTATTTCAGGATTTCCTTTATCGTTGATGGCCCATTCTACGACAGTAGTATTGTCAATATCATAATTTTTCCTTATTTCTTTTGGTATTGTGGTTTGATAATTGCTTTGAATTTTGCTTGTGGCTAATATAAGCATTGTTTTTCACCTCTTAAAAATATTAATTTCATATAATCTATGATATTATTTATTTCTATGATAATATGAAATTATCGGAAATAAAATAAATTAATTGTAATATTGAAAATTACAGCGGAAAAAGCTAAATTTGCATCGAACAACACAACCAGCCAACATAAATAAAAACAAAATAACGATAAATAATGAAGAAAAAAATCATGAATTAAAATTCATCAACTTGGAGGCATTGCAAAATTATTATATAATTCGGTATTGACACTCACCGTATCATCTACATTAATTCACCTGCAGAAAGGCCTGCCAGGTAACCAGTTGAAAAAGCTATCTTTAAATTATATCCTCCAGTTGGACCATCCAAATCAAGGATTTCTCCGGCAAAATATAGGTTTGGAGTTATTTTTGACTCCATCGTTTTTGGATTGATGTTTTCAAGCTTAATTCCACCGATTGTTACTTTGGCCAAATCCCTGTTGAAGTCAACAATTTCAAGTGTAAACCTTTTGAGATTTTCAACTAAACGATTTTTACTTTTTTTATTAATCCTGCTTAATTGGGTATCTGGAGCAATATTGATTCTGTTTAAGAAATATTCAATGAAATTATTTGTTAAAAGACTTTTTAAGTAGTTTTTTATTTGGGTTTTGCCCTTTGTTTGAAAATCTTCATTAAATTTATTTTTCAACTCTTCACGCGTGAAATCAGGCATCAAGTCAATGTTTATTTCACATGATAAATCATAGTCATCATCTAAGATATCATAATCTATGTCTTTAGAAATTCTTGAGCTTAAATCAATTATTCCGGGACCTGTCAGACCGACATGACTGATTAATACATTGCCCTTAACTTTTGACTTTTTATAGCTGCATTCAACATTATTTAATGTAATGCCTGCAATTCCGCTTAAATCCTCTTTCGTTATTAATGGTGAAAGTCCGTATTTGATTTTTGTCAGCGGTTCCCCAGTCAGTGAATAATTGTCAATGCTGCAGCCGGTTTGAGGATATGTGACTCCTCCTGTTGCAATTATCACCTTTTTGGCCTTTATTTCATCATTTATAATAAAGCTGCCGGTAATTTTTTTTCGCTTTCTGGAAAAACACGATTATTGTCTTCTTCTATAAAGCCGAAATCAAATAAATCAAATAAATCTTCGTTTGTAAAAGTGTAAAAAGAAGTTTTTAAGAAGTTTTTCTCATCAAAAAAAGTTAATAGCTTTTTTGGTGGTTTGTTGTTTGTAATATTGCATCTTCCCCCTCCGGTTAAAAGCAGTTTTTTACCTAAGGAAGAGTTCTTTTCAAGCAATATTACATTTGAGGTCTTACCGGATGCAATTGCAGCCATAATTCCGGCAGGACCACCACCTATAACAGCTATATCATAATCCATTTTATCTTATGGAGTTAATCTGTGTCTGTCTCTTGGGAAGAGTACACATTCACGGATGTTTTCAGATCCGGTAAGTACCATGGTCAATCTGTCAGCACCTACACCCCATCCTGCATGAGGAGGCATACCGTATTCGAACGCTTTCAGGTAGCTTCCAAATCCATCCGGGTTCAAGTCCCTTTCTTCGATTTGTTTTACGAGTAAGTCGTATTGGTGTACACGGGTAGCTCCTGAAGACAGTTCCAGGTTATTGTACATTAAATCGAATGCATGTGCATATTTTTCATCATCTTCAAATGGCATTACATAAAATGGCTTGATTGCTGAAGGCCATTTGGTCAGGAAGTAGAATCCTCCCATGGTGTCGCCTAATGCTTTTTCAGCAGCACGGGATAAGTCTTCTCCCCAGTCCATTTCAACGCCTTTTGCATTGATGATGTCTACCGCTTCATCGTAAGTTACGTGAGGGAAGTCTCCAT
>CACYVR010000049.1 GCA_902777885.1 uncultured Methanobrevibacter sp. | reverse complement strand
GTAAAACCAAACATTACTCCTGCACACCCGATAACTGACAATATGACTGACAAATAGTCCAGAGGATAATCTTCAGTTTGTGACGTGTCTTTTACAAAGATTAATCCCAGAACTATAAGAATTATTGTGGAGATGGTGAAAAATGAGAACAACGTTCTCCAGCCATGAATCGTTATGACAAACCCGCCGATAAAGGAACCGATAACCGGAGCTATTGCAATAATCAAACCATAAAATCCCATATAGGTTTGCCATTTCTCCTCAGGAATACTTTTCAGCAGTAAAATCTGAACATAAGGCATTATAATACCATTCCCGATAGCCTGAAGAACTCTGCCTATAATCAGGATGGTCAGTGATGTTGAAAAATAACATATTACTGATCCTAAAAGAAATATGATTAATGAAAAGAAGAATATGGTTTTTGAACTAAATCTGCGTGATATAAAAGCGCTTAACGGAATCATGACTCCCACTACAAGTAAAAATGCGGAATATGACCACTGTGCCTGCGTTGATGAAACTGAAAAGTCACTCATCAGATAAACGACGCCTGTTGTAATTATTGACTGGGCAATGGTTACCAGGCTTGCTGCAATAATAAACAAAACCAGTAAGTTCATCTTTTTATTTAATTCAATATTCATTTTTTCACTGGTTATGTTATAGTTCCATATTATTTATATATTTATTGTATTTGATGAATTCATTTATATTTGTTGAAGTTCAAAGTATTATCATGTCTAAAATTGATGAAGCTGTCGAATTATTTGAAGGTAGTTACCTGTGTTCACAGGCCGTATTTGCTGTATTCAGTGAGGAGTTGGGTATTTCTAAAGAGGATGCCTTTAAAATAGGGGCTTGTTTTGGAAGCGGCATGCGTCAGGGTGAGGTCTGCGGTGCATGCACCGGCGCTTTAATGGCTCTTGGTTTGAAATATGGTGAAAGCAAGCAGAAATGTGATGAAGTTTCAGACAGGTTTTTTAAAGAGTTTAAAAAGGAAAACGGCTCCTTTATCTGCCGTGATATCCTTGAATGTGATATAAGCACTCCTGAAGGAGTGAAATATGCTCGCGATAAGAATCTCTTTAAGGAATTTTGCCCGAAGATGGTTGCATCGGCCGTAAAGATAACTGAAAAAATCATGGATGATTAAGAATCTTTTTATAGTTTTTCTTTTAATAAGTTATTATTGATGGATTTGGCATGGAACATAGTGACTGGAAACGCTGTATCTTTTTTTGGAGGAATCTTTTTAATAATAAGCTACTGTGTAAATGACCCTAAAAAAGCATATAAGCATCAGTTTTTAAATGCATTCATCCTTGCAATATCATCTGCTTTCTTTTTTTCATGGACTGGCGTCGTTACAATGCTTATTGCAGCTTTACGAAATGCAATGGTTTATCATGACATGTTAACAAGAAACTGGACAGTGGTTTTTCTAATTGTAACCGTTCTTTTGGGATGTTATGTAAATACCTTGGGCTTTGTGGGTCTCCTTCCAATCATTGCAGTAATTCAAATTACCTTATGCAATTATTATTTAAAGGAAATCAAATCAATCAAAACAGGCTTTATCATAAACAGCCTAATTTACATCATTTATTTTTTTGCAATTTTTGATTTTTCCTCTGTGGCGATGGAGTCACTTACAGCATTGATAGGTCTTGTTTCTCTTTTTCGATTGTTTAAAAGTGAAGCTTAATATTTCAATGTTTTTACATAGTTTTCAAGCAGGTCAAATAGTTCTTCTTTAGAATTCGTTTGAAATATCTTTTTCTTGATTTCCTGGCTTCCGTGGAGGTTTTTCATATAGTATGCGGCATTGGTTTTTAGCTTGTGCATCACAACCTTGTCCTCATAGTTTCCAATAATCATGTCGGCATGCTTTTTGAACATGTCCAGCTTTTCTCCTGATGGGATTCTTTCAGGTTCGATGCCGTAATCCAGGTATTCTACGCACTGTTTTATAATCCACGGGTTTCCCAAAACGCCCCGGCCAATCATTATCGCATCACAGTTTGTCATATCAAGCATGGCTTTTGCATCATGGCAGCTTCTTATATCTCCATTTCCTATTACTGGAATGGAAACATTATCCTTGACGTCTTTTATAATTGACCAGTCTGCAGCTATGTCATATCTTTCCTGTCTTGTACGTGGATGAACGGCAATGGCTGATGCGCCTGAGTTCTCTGCGATTTTGGCAATTTCTACGGCATTGTTTTCATTCCATCCGCTCCTTATTTTAACTGTCACGGGAATATCAACCGTATCCACAACAGTCCGGATAATTTCTTCTGCCTTTTCGGGGTCTTTAAGAAGTGCGCTTCCCGCTCCTGACTTGACGGCCACTTTTGTCACCGGACATCCCATGTTAATATCCAGAATGTCGGGATTCATATTTTCGCAGATGTATGCTGAAGCTGTTTTAAATGATTCTGTATCTGATCCGAAAATCTGCTGTGCTATCGGCCTTTCAAAGTCTGTCATTTCAAGCATTTCTCGAGTTTTTCTATTTAAGTGCATGACTGCTCTTGTTGAAACCATCTCCGTTTCTATCAGTCCGCAGCCCATTGATTTAACTATTCTTCTATAGGCTGAATCGCAGATTCCGGCCATCGGCGCTAAAACTACCTGGTTATCAATTTTGACATTTCCAATTTTCCATTTCATAATTGCTACACATTATTTCATTTAAATGATGCCGTTAATGAAGATAACTATTCTATTTTGTAGAAATCCTCATTTTTTGCAGGCAACCTTGAAAGTATAATAGGAAGTATTAAGATTACTGCAAGCAGTATCACTCTTATTGTGATGCTTGCCGGGTCTTCCTCTTCAAAGGTTGTAAATATTCCCTGAACCCATAATCCGAAAATACAGACAGGCAATATGTATTTGATGACTATTTTCCATAGGTTATTAACTTTTATTCTCGAATTATTGTTTAATGTGGCCATCAATTCATCAAAGTCATATACCCAACCGAATATTATGCATTCAAGAAGAACTGCAAAAAGCAGTGCGAAGTTGTTTAAAAATGCGTCAAACACTCCTAAGATAAAACTTCCTGATGCCGTTGCAAAAATTGATGATATTATTACTCCTACGGTACAGACTATTGCCGCTGTTTTTTTACGTGAAAAATCAAATTTTTCAGATATTGAATAACATACTCCTTCCAAAAGCGCAATGGCTGATGTAATACCTGCAAAGAGTATGCATAAGAAGAATAGGGGACCTATAATAAATCCTGTCTGCATCAGGTTAAGTGCCTGCGGGAACACTACAAATGCAAGGCCTGTTCCTTCCGTTACCAGATCGTTAAATGCAATTCCGCTTGTCATTGCCATGAATCCCAAAATTGAAAAGATTCCTATTGAATTGAAAATTTCAAATCCTGAATTTGAAAATGCGACAATCAATGCATTGTCGGTCAGTTTGGAACCTTCAGGCAGATAACTTGCATATGTAAGGGCTATGGCCATTCCCAGACTTAGGGAAAATACAATCTGACCGAATGCAGCCAGCCATACATCGGGATCGGCTAATGCAGACCAGTTTGGAGCAAATATCTGTGAATATCCAATTGATGCGCCTGGAAGTGTCAGGGAGTATATGACAAATATTACTACGATTACACAAAGCAGAGGAAGTAAAATTCTGCTTACTCTTCCAATCCCTTCATTTAAATCCGCTCTTATAATCGCCCATACTATAAGCCAAATAACCACTATGGATACCAGGACATTAGGCACTATTGTAAATATTCCGGATATGGAATCCGTAGCGTGCAGAACGTTTTGTGAAAAGTACAAATCGGGATTTGATCCCCATGCCTTTGTAAAGCTTAAAACAAGATATATTAAATCCCATCCAACTACGCACACATAATATGTTGTTATTAGAAATACTATCGTTAAAACTATCCATGCAAAGGGCTCCATCCTGTTGTTTATGCTGTATAAAATCTTTGATAGTGAGGTTTTGAATTTGAATCCCACTGCATATTCTATCAAAACAAATGATATTCCTAAAAGGAATAATGATACGATGTATGGTATCATAAAGCTTCCTCCCCCGTTGGAATATAATACGTTTGGGAATCTCCAGATATTTCCAAGTCCAACAGCGGATCCGATCATTGCCAAAATAAATGTTAAATTACTGTCCCACTGATTTTTTTCGCCTGACATTCTTATCACTTAATTATATAATTTTGGCAATTCATGTGATATAAAATTGGTGATTTTTTGGCATTTATGAATGGACGGTTTAACGGATAATATTAAAAAAGAAGGGAAATTAGGATTATAGTCCTAATTTGCTAAATATTTGGTCTAAAGAAAAGCCGCCGCTTTGATTGGATACAAAGTTGGTGACTTTATTTGAGTAATTTTGAACGTCTCCCTGTACTGATTGAACTCCTCCGATACTTGTAGCAAGGTTTTCAATACTGCTGTTAGACAGTTTAATATTATTGTTGACTGTGTAGTTGTTAATAATGTTTACAATTGTTTTATGATCAGTAATGTTGTTTTTTTGAACTGTATCTTTAACGTTGTCCACTACTTTGGTCAAGTCTTCAGGAGTAACGTTATCCTTTTCAACAATAGCTGCTTCTGTGTAGATTTCATCGTTTGCAGCCTGTTTTACTTTTTCTGGAATTTTGACATCAGTTGCAGCTTCGTATGAATTCATAATTCCTGCAAGTGCGGATTCACCGGTTGCAGATACTGGACTGGTTACGTATACGTGTCCATGTGTGATTCCAGCAGATTTTAATGCTGATATGTACATATCTGCAGTAATTGTAGTGATTTTTGATTTATCCACAGTTACTTTAATATTTCCCTGTTCGCTTAAGTCAACTAATGCAGAGGAGAATATCTGGCCAGAAGTATAGGTTTTACCTGTGATTGTACTTGCGACTTTATTTACTTCACCTGCAGTAATAATTTTTGAGTCTATACTTTTTACGTCAACATGTGCTTGTTGCTTAAAGAAGTCATCTACAACAGACTTATAATTTGCATTATTGTAAGTCGTTTCACCATAGGTAATTACTTTAGTGTTTGATTGGGCTGAAAACCCAATAGGTAAAGCAATACCGAAAATAACAATTGATAATAGTATTATACCAATTAAAGATTTGCGCATATTTTCACCTCTAAATTATAATTATAATAAGTAGTATTTAAATATATATGTATCTAAATTGTGTTTATATATAAATGCTTTAAAAAGCAGAGTATAATTAAGGGTGTAAAAGTGATAAGTGACGAAAAAGCTATTGAAATCGCATCTGATATTGAAAAGATTGACATAGATGTTAAAAAAACAATTGAAAAAGCAGTAACTGCAGGTTATTTGGGTGTAGAGCATTTTTACTGTACTGTAATTCATGAGGGCACTTATACCACTCCGATTGATAGATTGTTTGGTGAAAATCCTCCAAAGATAAAATTGGATAATTTTTATTTCGATATCATTTCAAAGGCCTTGGATGATGAGGGTATCTATATTTCTCTTGCATACTGCAATGGTGAAATGAGAGTTCCGGGTGATGCCGTAGACGAGATTATAGAATATGATGACTATGAACTCGATGAGGATGAGCTGTATTTCCAAAGACACTACGTTTTACTCACCTCTGATGCCACAAAAATCTTTAAAATATATGAGGAGGAGGGAATTTCAGGCCATAGGCCAACCGATGATTTGGGTTTGATTGTAAAATATGATGACGGACAATATTATTCCTACTTTGCTGTCAGGTCAACGGATTTATGCATGTCCACGCTTCAGGTATTTCCTCTTAGTGCTGATTTGGCCAAAGAACATGAATTTTCATTAATCAATCCTATAAATAAGGTTTTGATTGAAATGATGAAAGATGTGATAGTTTTAAAAAATTGATGAAAATCACAATATTTAATTATAATTTAAATAAAATATAATATATTTATGATTAATTTTTGGTGATAAATAATGTTGGAAGAATTTTTACCCTTTGTCGGTTTAATTATTTTCGGAAACATAGAAAACCTTATTCTGGCATCTCAAGGTGTTGTTGCCGGTGTCAATCCTAAGGTTTTAGGTTTATTGAGTATTTTTATTGTAATTATTTGGCTGGTGATCGGTTTTGTTGCAACGGATATTGCAATGCAGTATTCAAACTACATAACATTCATCGGCGGTCTTGCTATTGTAATATTGGGTGTCAAATCAATTATTGATGCTGTAAGGCATATGAGACAAGTCAAAAGGGGTGAATAATATGGTAAATTTAAAAGATTATGCTCCTTTTACAGGATTGCTCATTTTTGGAAACATTGAAAACTTAATTTTGGCATCTCAGGGAGCTGTTGCTCATGTTGATCCTATTATATTAAGTGTATTGAGTATAATTGCAGTAATCATATGGCTGTTGATTGGAACATATGGAACAAAAATAGCAATTAAATATGCAGA
>CACYVR010000048.1 GCA_902777885.1 uncultured Methanobrevibacter sp. | reverse complement strand
TTGAGTATAAGGATATGCTTTTCAAATCTAAAAAATACTGGTTAATTTATCTTCTTTTAATTATTATATTTGGATTATCAACTGCCGTCAATAGAAATTTAATGCGTAGTCAGTTCACTTTTTTCACATTCATTGTTGTCGCTGTTTTAGGTATTTTCTGCATTGTTTATTATTTTCTTCATGACAGTGATGAGGAATTGTATAAAGTTGCATTCGTTGTCATTCTGTGTTTTGGTATTGTATGTGCATTAATTGTTCCAATTTGTGATGTAAGTGATGAAACAGAGCATTTAACCCGTGCGGAAATTACTTCGAGAGGCATATTAATTCCCCATTGGACCGGTGAAGACCTTGGTGTTAATTCATTGTTTAATCATACTGCAGGAGTATATAGTAATCAACGTAATGACGGTGCCGGTTTTCACACGATAAGTTCCATTAAATTTTTCACTACCTATCTGGGATATACTGTTTTTGACACTCTCCATGATACGGATAAAATAAACCACGCACCATTACTTGTTGAATCTGCTTTTGAGCAAAATCCATTTTTCGGTTACCTGCCTCAGGCATTAGGTATTTTTATAGCAAAATTACTTGATTTAAATGTAATCTGGATGTTATGGCTTGCAAGACTTTGCAATATAATATTTTATGCAGCAGTCATTTCTCTGGCCATTCGTAAAACTCCTGTTTTGAAATTGCCTTTGCTTGCTGTGGCTACAATTCCAATTTCCATTTATCAATCTGCTTCGGTAAGTATTGATTGTATGATTATTGCATTGGGAATTCTTTCGGTTTCCTATTTTATTTACATGTATCAGGCTGAAGAAAAGTCGATAACCGTAAAAGAAATAGCTATATTCACGGTTATTTGCATACTTTTAGGTCTTTGCAAATTAACCTATCTGGCATTCATATTCCTGTTGTTGCTTGTTCCATTCAAGAATTACCAAAAGGATACAAAAAACATTCTACCTATTCTGCTTATTTCCTTTGGTGCTGTTGCAGTTATTGGATTTTTGTGGAGTAAATATTCAACGCCTACATTATTGCATTCCTGGAGAGCATCCCGTAATCTGGTTAATTCATCGTTGCAGATAGAATATTTCATGAGTAATTCCACATTTAGGATAGATTTCTTTAAAACAATATTTTTGCGTGACGTAAAGCATTTGGCTAATGGAGTATTCAGCTTCTTCGGTGCTCGCCAAGTTATAGACCACTATACTGATCATTATCTATTGGTAACGTTTCCTTTGCTCGGATATTTGGCTACCGTTCTTCTTTTTTATCCACAAAAAATTAAGTTCGAGTTAAAAACAAGACTCGTTACTGCATGTTTAATAGTAATTATCTTTGTTGCAACATGTTTTATCCAGCTGTTGACCTGGGCATTTATAGGTCAATTTAACTTGGGATTAAGTTTAAGGTATTTCATTCTGTTATTTGCTTTGATTCCTATTGTATTCGGGGGGATCAAATGTATTCCAATTGAAAGAAAGGTTTTTGACAAGTATGCTGTAGTACTAATGATTAGTTTTTTAGCAGCCATGATTGTTTCATTTTCATTTAAGTATTATTATCTATTTTAGTTTTCTAAATAATTTCTTTAAATTGATAAGAAGTATTTTCATTAATTTTATATATGTTAAAATATAATATATTGATAATAGAAAACTTTTTAGTGTTATTATGAAAACTGCAATTTTAATTCCTTGTTATAATGAGTCTGCAACAATTAAAAAGGTTGTATGTGATTTTAAAAAAGTAATGCCACATGCGGATATATATGTTTATGATAACAATTCAACCGACGGTACTGATGAAATAGCTCGTGAAAATGGTGCTATTGTAAGATATGAATATAAACAAGGTAAAGGAAATGTAGTTCGCTCCATGTTTAGAGATATTGATGCCGATTGTTATATAATGGTCGATGGTGATGATACATATCCTGCTGAATCAGCATTGGAATTTGAAAAACTGGTTTTGGAAAAAAATACTGATATGGTTATCGGAGATAGATTGTCTTCAACCTATTTTGAGGAAAATGACCGTCCATTCCATAATATAGGTAATAAAATGGTTAGGTGGTTAATTAATGTATTCTTTTCCAGTGATTTAAAGGATATAATGACTGGAATGAGGGCATTCAGCTTTGATTTTGTAAAATCATTTCCTATTGTATCTAAGGAATTTGAAATAGAAACAGAAATGAGTGTTTTTGCATTGATGAATAATTTTTCCATTGAAGAAATTCCAATTGAATACCGTGACCGTATTGAAGGAAGCGAATCCAAACTTAATACGTATAGGGATGGTTATAAAGTAATTAGAATGATTTATACATTGGTTCGTGATAAAAGGCCTTTGTTTTTCTTTACTTCAGTATCTTTAATCTTATTAATTATTGCGGGAATTTACTTTTTCCCAATTTTATTCAAGTATTTCAGCTCAGGTTATGTTTTAAAAATACCTACATTAATTGTTATTGCAACTGTTGTCATTGTAGCGACTGTAACATTTTTCACTGGTGTTATTTTACATGTTATTAAAAAACAGAATAATGCTCAACTTGAAAATCATTTAACATTAGTTAGATTATTAAAAAAGGATGATGATTAAATTTTGGATTTTTTAAAATGAATAATAATAAATTTCAAAATATGGGTGATGTTTTTTTAAAATCAAAGAAATATTGGCTGATTTATTTACTTCTGATTACTATAATGGGGTTATCAACCATTTCTAAAAGAAATTTCCAAGATCCTACTTTTGAAATTTTGATTTTTATTATTGTGGCCATTTTAGGAATCCTGGCTATAATGTTTTATTTTTCCAATAACAATAGGAATGAATTGCATAAGGTGGCTTTTGTTATAATCATAATATTCGGAATAATGACTGCATTAATTGTTCCGATTTGTGATGTCAGTGATGAATTGGAACATCTGACAAGAGCTGAAATCACCTCACAAGGTGTTTTAATACCTCACTGGACAGGTGATGATGTAGGAATAGACAGACTGTACAATCAGAGTGATGAAGGAAAGTACAGTAATGTTTTAAATCCAGACGTAGGGTTTGAAACCATTAAAAGTATGTTCTTTTTCAGTCAAAATCGTGAAAAGACGGTTTTTGATACGGATGGGGATACGAACAAGATTGATTATAGTAAATTTATTGACGGTTCAGCTTTTGAGCAGAATCCATTTTTCGGTTACCTTCCTCAGGCCATAGGCATATTTATAGCTAAATTGTTGGATTTGAATGTAATATGGATGTTGTGGCTTGCAAGAATAGGGAATCTTATATGTTATGCAACTTTAATATCACTAGCCATTCGAAGAACTCCTGTTTTAAAAATGCCTATGCTTGCTGTAGCATGCATTCCGATTGCCATTTATCAATCAGCATCGGCAAGTATAGATTCCATGATTATTGGATTGGGCATACTGGCCATTTCTTATTTTATTTATATGATTAAAGCGGATGAAAAATCCATAGAACTTAAGGATGTTGCAATTTTTACGGTGATTTGTCTTTTATTGGGTCTTTGTAAGTTGACTTATCTGGCATTTATTTTTTTATTGTTATTTGTACCTAGGAAGAATTTTAACTTTAAAAATGTCATTCCTGTTTATTTAGGGTCAATTTCAATCGTTTCTCTAATCGGTGTGTTGTGGAGCAGATATTCAACGCCTACATTAATGCATTCCTGGAGGTCAAAACTTAATTGGGTCAACTCTGCCGATCAGATTTCCCTTTTGATACATGACCCGATGTTTGCCTGGAAATTCATATCTCAAATCTTTACCACGGATTTGGCCTGGATGATTTATGGTATATTTAACTTTTTTAGTGCTGGAAGTAAATATCATTATGCAAATACATATTATCTGATTTTTGTAATGTTGCTGACATTTTTATTTGCAGTTCTTCTTTTATATCCTGAAAATAATAAATTCACTAAAAAGGCAAGATTGGGTTCTTTATTGGTTTTACTTATTGTTTATGTTGGTACATGTTTTGTTCAATTATTGACATGGTCCAGTGTTGGATACATTCAGTTAGGTATTAATACACGTTATTTTGTTCCTTTGATTGCGTTAATTCCAATTATTTTAACTTTTAAGTATTTTGATTGGGACAAATCTAGATTTGATAACTATTCAATAGTTTGTATCATTGCGTTTATGGCAGCATTAATTTTATCTTTCACAACTAAATACTATTAATTTATATATCATTTTAGGAAATATATAATACAAGAGGGAAATTATGGACAGTTTTGCAGATTTTGATTTGAAATCTACATTTCATGATTATAAAAATATGTTTATTCAAACCAAGAAATATTGGTTAATTTATCTTGTTTTGATAACGATACTTGGTTTGACAACAATTAGTCAACGAACTTTTAGAAATCCTCAAAATGAGATACTGATTTTTATTATAGTAGCTATTTTGGGTATTTTTTCCATTGTTTTTTATTTTCTACATAATAGTGATGAAGAACTCTACAAGGTAGCCTTTGTTATAATTCTTCTTTTTGGAATTACTACGGCTTTGCTTGTACCGATTTGTGATGTGAGTGATGAAATAGAGCATCTTACAAGAGCTGAAATCACATCGCAAGGTGTTTTAATACCTCACTGGACTGGTGAGGATTTGGGTGTTGATAGATTATATAATTTTACTGAAGGAGAAAGAATCAGTAGTGAGCATAATAAGGGTGCCGGTTTTAGATCTATCGGCGCAATGAACTTCTTTTCGTCAAATTTAGGCAAAACGGTTCTTTATACAACTCATGATACGGATAAAATTAATTTAACGCCTCAGATTATAGATTCTGCTTTTGAACAAAACCCATTTTTCGGTTATCTTCCTCAGGCCATTGGTATTGTTGTGGCCAAATTTTTAGATTTGAATGTAATCTGGATATTGTGGCTTGCAAGAATATGTAATCTATTGCTTTATGCAGGTGTAATTTCGTTCGCTATCCGGAAAACTCCGGTTTTAAAGATTCCTTTACTTGCTGTTGCATGTATTCCAATTACGTTATATCAAGCTTCTTCTGCAAGTATTGATTCAATGATTATGGGGCTGAGCATTCTTTCAGTAGCTTATTTTATTTACATGTGTCGGGCGGAAGATAGAACGTTAACTACTAAAAATATTGGAGTTTTTGCTTTTCTCTGTCTGCTTTTAGGTCTTTGTAAGTTGCCTTATTTGGCATTTGCTTTACTGTTGTTGTTTATCCCATCTAAAAAATTTGAAAAGGATAAAAAGAGTAATCTGCCAATCATTTTAATCAGTATTTTAATAGTTGTGGCTATCGGTGTTTTGTGGAGCAGATATTCAGCTCCAACGTTAATGCATTCCTGGAGATCTTCTCATAATTTGATTAATTCAACAATGCAGCTTGATTATGTCATAAAACATGCAAGAACTAGCATTCCGAAATTTATCTACAATATATTTATCATAGAGGTGCCTAAAATGGTGGGTGGTGTATTCAGCTTCTTTGGTGCTAGACAATTCCACCATTATACTGATGAGTATACTGTAATCACTGCAGCATTATTGCTTTATTTGGCTCCTACTTTACTTGCTTATCCAAGAAATGTTGCTTTTAAGCTTAAAACAAAATTAGGTTCCGCATTCGTTATTTTGATAATCTATGTTGGAACTTGTTTTATCCAGTTGTTGACTTGGGCAAGTGTTGGATATTATAATTTAGGTATTAGTACTAGATATTTTGTACCATTGGCAGCATTATTCCCTGTGGTTATTTGGATAAAACAGATTCCGTTTGATAAAGATAAATTTGATAAGTATGCTATGGTATTAATGATTGTTTTCATGGCTACATTAATAATATCCTTTGCAACCAAATACTATTGAATTGTTTTTTAAATCAGTTTTTCAAATTTGAAGATTAATATGAAAGTAAATGTAAAAAATCACACAATGATGTTTCCTGGGCCTGTTGTTGTTGCAAGTGCCTATGATGAAAAGGGTAATGCCGATGCATGTACTCTGGCCTTTGCTGCAATGTGTTCTCATCATCCGCCGGCTGTTATGATAGCTATTAACTCCACGTTAAAAAGGAAAACACTTAAAAGCATTTTACAAACTCGTGAGTTTTGTCTTGCTTTTCCAAGCATAGAACATGTTGCAGAAGTTGATTATTTGGGGATTGAATCAGGTTACAGTGAAGATAAACTCTCTAAAATTAACTTTAATCATAAGAAAGCTGATAAAATCAATGCACCATTAATTGAGGAGTTTAAAGTGTCACTGGAATGTAAGGTAATGCATATTGCAGAAGTCGGATCCCACACTCAAATTACCGGTGAAATTGTTAATGTTCAGGCTGATGAAAGTGTTTTGGATGAAAAAAATAAAATTGATTTCAGATTGCTTAATCCATGATGCATTTAAAACGGGTTTAAAATTTAAAAAATAATTAATATGAGTTTTCAACTCATTTAAAATGCATTAATTTTTAATTTTATATCAAATTTTGCAAATTTTGTTTCTTTAATGAATTTGTTCATGTCTTTATCTAGTTTACGTGATAACGTAAGAACCATGTCCAAAAACTTCTCAAAATCTTCTTTTGTTTGTGATTCCAGTCCGTGAGCTAAAATCGAATTGTTTCTTTTTTGCGTTAGATTTTTGATTGGACTTTCATTTTCCACATAATATTTGCCTAAATCGTTTCCAAGTTCATTTAGTAGTAAAAAGTCTTTTGATAGTCCTATTCTTATTTTTCCATCTTCTATTGTTTTTTCTATCTCTTCGATGAATTCATCGGAGACGTTATTTTTCTTGAGTATTGAAATGTCAATGTCTGAGCTTTTAATGTTATATTTTGTAAGTTCGATTTGTGCAATCAATTCAAATGACCTGTAAAGTCTTGCGATTGCATCATCATATTTGTAGTCTTCAGCTTTTCTTATTGAATTATTAATCAGACTTGCAAGAATATAACAGTTCTTTAGATTAATGGATTTGGAATTAACAATATTTCCTAAAGCATTTAAGTTTTTCTTTATGTCGTTTTTTATTTCAACGAATTCAATCTGTTTTGTATCCACTTTAATCAGGTAATTGTATGCCTCTTCAAATTCCATGATGTCCCATGAGTAATAAGCTTTACATAGATTTAAAAGAGAATCCGCATTAAAGAGAATTTATCATATATTTTATATAGGTTTTGATAGTTTATGATTTCTGTTCCTGCTGAAACTTCTCCA
Source organism: uncultured Methanobrevibacter sp. (assembly GCA_902777885.1). Classification (GTDB taxonomy): domain Archaea; phylum Methanobacteriota; class Methanobacteria; order Methanobacteriales; family Methanobacteriaceae; genus Methanocatella. The sequence continues at coordinate 562 of CACYVR010000048.1, read as the reverse complement.
GTTGAGCGGTCTCCACCAATAGATATAAGGGCTTTGCTGTAAAACATTCCGCAGCATGCCATGGCAGCAGACATTGTTTTTGTACCTGATGTGTAGTCCATTATGATTTCGTATTTTTTTTCACTTTCATTTTTATAATCCAGTTCCCATATTTTTGATTCAAAAGCTTCAAAGCAGGAATTAAAGTCATCTATTGCTTCAATTGAAATAATTTCATAATCTTGATTAATTATGAATTCATCGTTATCTTTTTGGAATAATTCTTCAATATATCTGATTGTATGTTTTGATCTTTGTGATGCAAAAAATATCACATAATTGGGATATATTTTATTTATTGTTGAATATAATTTCTGTGCTAGTAATTTAAACCCTTCTTCTTCAGAATTTGAATTAAATCCTGTACCTACGGTCATGAATAAAACAATTTCTTTTCGTTTCATTTTATCACGTTTGTATTTGATAAATATAATTTTATATTTTGCAGTTAAATTATTTTGTCATTTGGTCGATTTATAACTTATAACATATAACTCTGAAATATATTGCTTTTTCAATATTG
>CACYVR010000047.1 GCA_902777885.1 uncultured Methanobrevibacter sp. | reverse complement strand
CATTGTATAATTACGGAAAATGGATGGGTTATAGGTCAGGGCGGAAGTCAGTATGACTCTGACAGTAGGTCTATTGAGCAAATCGCAGGTCAGATTGTTGTAAACAATGATATTGCTCCGGATTATCTTAGACGTGTAAGAAATATTCTTGCCCCTTATGACTATGGACATTTTTTCATAAAAGCTCCTGACGGACGTTACGGCATTTCCTTTTGGGATACTTATTTGACCGGTACGTTGCAGGTTGGTCAGTACATGATCATTCCAAATGAGATTGAGTATTATGTTAAGGGAAACTATAAGGATTTTGCATCAAATCCTGTGGATGCTTTAATCCAGATTTGTTCTTATGATGAATCCGGTTTGAATAGAAGAAACCTTATGACTTATGACTATAAAGTGCATGATACAGTTAACGGACAGTATTATGGGGTTGATGTTTATGCAACTAATGACAACGGACGCAATGTTGGTTTGGACACTTCTAGAATTGTTACCCATTTCTATTACAAAGGAGAATATTATCCTCCATCAGTTATACCTCAAAATCCGAATAAACTCTATGTTGCAACTCACATATTTGAAAATCGGCCTAAAGGAAAAGTAATTGATTTTTTAAAGGGTGATCAGTCTGTATTGGTCAACGAAGAAATGGCTGTGGAGTATAGAATCCTGAATATTGATACAGCAAAAACTATCATTTTTGAGTTAGGCGACAATGTTGATTTTGTTGGGGCTACATTTAATCATGGAAGCTATACCTATAATGCTCATGAACATGCCATATATTGGCAGGTGCCTGCAATTTTTGACGGTAAGCATATTATTATAAATCTCAAACCGAAAAAAGTATCAGATTACACCATTTATTGTCATATTCAGGGAATGTCTGAAAGTGATGTTTTTTATTATCGTGCAACAGAATATGGTGCAAGTATTTTTGCAAATAATGTTGATAAGTACAAAGGATCATCCAAAAGTTTGGAAATTTATTTAAATGATAAATATGAGAATCCTTTAATCGGTGAAAAAGTTGCTATAATCATTAATGGTCAGACTTATTATCGTGAGGTTAAAGATGCAGGATACGCTTCACTGGCCATTAATTTAAATCCTGGCGAATATAATGTTGATATAAGATATAACGGTAAATTTGGCAATGTTCAAACTAAATCCAATGTTACAGTAAGAACAACTCTTTTTGCCGAGGATATTGTAAAGTATTATAAAAACGGCACTCAGTTTTATGCATCATTTTTAAATAAAAATGGAAATACCTTAAAAAATTCAAAAGTCCAGTTCAACATTAATGGAATAATTTACACCCGTACAACTGATGAAAACGGCAGGGCTAAGTTAAACATTAATTTGGGTCCTGGTAAATATGCAATAACTTCCATTAACGGTGATACAGGTGAAACATTAGGCAAGTCAATTGTAGTGAAATCCGTTGTTATTGAAAACAGAAACCTTGTAAAATATTACCGAAATGATAGCCAATACACCGTTAAAATACTTGACGGTAAGGGAAATTCTTTGGGTGGTGCTAAAGTAATTTTCAATATTAATGGAGTATTTTATTCAAGAACAACTAATGAAAATGGTACTGCAAAATTAAATATTAATTTGGATCCTGGAAATTATATTATAACTGCATCATACAACGGAGAAAGCGTTTCTAATAAGATTAACGTTTTGACCAGACTAGTTTCCAGCGACCTGTCCATGAAGTATATGGATGGCAGCAATTTCAAAGTGACTGTTTTGGATGGACAGGGTATAGTTTCTTCAGGTGAAAACATAACATTCAACATTAATGGAGTGTTCTATAATCGTACAACTGATGATGATGGTCTAGCTTCATTAACTATTAATTTAATGGCAGGCAAATACATTATTACATCATATTGGAACGGTTATATGAAATCAAATTATATTACAATAGACTAAAAAGCAGTACTGTAAGAGGATTATTCCTCTTACTTAAATTTTAATTCGTCAACGGCCTTAATCAGTTCCCGGACATGCATGTCTTTTGTGGACTGGTCTGCAAAACTGTATTCCTCAAAGTAAAATGCAGGTATTCCATGTTCATTCAAAGGTATTGTGAGGAATGGTCCGCTTGTCGTTGATTCCGGTGAGTAATAGCTGATATTTTCACATTTTTTTGCAACATCAGAAGCGTATTTTTCACCAGAACCCTCATTTATCGGACTGAACACGAATGTCTTATAAGGATATGCTCCAATATTTGAGTGAACGTCAATCGCTGTTTTGTAGCTTCCGTTGACGATTTTTGGATAAACGTATTTGTATGCCAAATTCTGTCCGTTCTGTCTTCCCTTATCGTCCTGGTCTGAGTAACCTGATCCATAGTGGCCCACATCTTTTGTTACATTGATTATGTAGATGTCATAGTTGTAATTGAGACTGTCCGTTTCGGGAAGTAATTTTACCAGGGTTTCGTGGACTTCATGTTCCAGGGGATGGACTCCCACCACGTAAGCTATTTTTTCACCATTTGGATTTCCGACGTTTCTTATCACTTCAACTGAACCCGGTTCGTCAGAGGAGTTTGCAATTAACTCTCTTGTTTGTGCATTTGTTGTTTGTGTTGGTATTATTTGGCCATTATCATTATGGAATATGAACTGATTGGCAGCGGCTAATATGCCTCCGCATAAAATGACAATCAATATGGCAATTATAATATTATATCTGTTCATAATCTATTCTCCTGATATTAAATATTACTATTGAACATTTTATATATTATGAAAAACTAAAAATATAATATTGATAATTATAATATGGAGAGGATTTTTCTGACAAAATATATCATTATTACTGGAGGAGTAGTTAGTTCCATTGGTAAAGGAATTACTTCAGCCTCTATGGGTAGAATTTTAAGATCATATGGTTTAAAAGTATCAGCTATTAAAATTGACCCTTATTTAAACTGGGATTCCGGAACACTTAATCCTTACCAGCATGGTGAAGTTTTCGTAACTCATGATGGGATGGAAACCGATTTGGATTTAGGTCATTATGAAAGATTTTTGGATGTTGAACTTGACGGACTAGCAAATATTACAACAGGAAAAGTTTATGAATCTGTCATTGCTAAAGAAAGGGAAGGAGGATATCTTGGTGAATGTGTACAGGTTATCCCTCATATCACTAATCGTATCAAGGAAATGATTAGGGAAAACTCTGAAAGCTCTGATTATGATGTGGTTTTAGTTGAACTTGGAGGTACTGTTGGAGATATTGAAAGTCAGCCTTTCCTTGAAGCATTAAGACAACTCAGAAATGAGGAAGGACGCGAAAATGTCATGTTTGTCCATGTTACATTTATCCCATATTTAAATGCGGCAGGTGAATTCAAGACAAAACCAACTCAGCATTCTACAAAAGAATTAAGAAGTGTCGGTATAAATCCTGATGTTATTGTATGCAGGTCACAGGTTCACATTGATGATGCATTGCTCGGCAAGGTTGCTCACTTTTGTGACGTGGATGCAAATGCGGTTGTAAACACTCCTGATGCAGGTACAATATATGAAGTGCCTCTGGTTTTGGAAGATAAGAATATCGGTCAGTTAATTGTAAATAGAATTGGTCTGGATATTGAAGCGGATTCTTCCAAATTGGATGAATGGAGAGAAATAGTAGAATCCCTAAAAATTAAAGATCCTAGTGTAACCATAGGTATTGTCGGAAAATATGTTGAACTTGAAGATGCATATATCAGTATTAGAGAATCCCTCCAGCATGCCGCTGCCAGCATTGGCGTTAAGGCGAATATTGAATATTTAAGTTCTGATGTCGATGAACTTGATAGAGAAGTTTTAAATAGTTTTGATGGTATCCTTATTCCTGGAGGATTCGGGGAAAGAGGATTTGAAGGAAAGTTGGATGCTGTTGACTATGCCATTGAAAACAATGTTCCGTTATTCGGTATCTGTTTGGGTATGCAGTCAATGGTTACTCAATTTGCAAGACGCAACGGTTATCCTAATGCCAACAGTTCTGAATTCGATGACTCTTTGACATATCCTGTTATTGATATGATGGAAGAGCAGAAAAAAATCAAGAACATGGGCGGAACTATGCGTTTAGGATCCTATGACTGTAAGCTTATTGAAGGAACTAAGACTTATGAAGCTTATGGACAAATTGATATTGAAGAACGTCACAGACATCGTTATGAGTTTAATAATGATTACAGGGATGAACTTCAGAAGAAGGGTCTCATTATTTCAGGTACCAGTCCGGATGATTTCTTGGTTGAAATTGTTGAGTTTCCTAATCATCCTTGGGCTGTCGGTTGTCAATTCCATCCGGAATTTAAATCAAGACCTAACAGGCCACATCCTTTATTCAAATCATTTTTAGAAGCTATTTATGAGCATTCTAAAAATTAATTCTTTTTTTACCTTTCCATACAATATAACCTCCACATACAATATAACCTTCTTATTGAATATAACCGGCTTAATTTCTATATAATTAATATACTACTTTTTAAAAACTTTTAAGCATGATTTTAGATGATATTTATTTAATTCAAATAGTAATTACCATAATTTTTTGTATCATATTTTGTTTTTTTGATATCAAGAGGGGATTTCTTCCAAATAAATTAAATTATATTTTGGTGGCTTTCGGGTTTCTGTCAAATCTGATTTTGACTATAATAACAGGTAATGTTAAATTCATTGTATGCTCAATTATTTCATATTCTATCACATATCTCATCACTTTAATGTTATGGCAATTGAATGTATGGGGTGGTGGTGATGTAAAATTATTTGCATCAATCGCTTCAGTCATACCATTTGGTATAGATAATCAATTTTTCAACATTTCACCTCTTCTGTCATTCTATCCATTTTCATTCACGGTAATGGTGAATAGTATTTTGGTATCTTTTCCTTTCCTATTGGCTTTATTAATTTATTTGATAATTAAAAATGATGCATTTGATGAAAATATAGAGTTATTTAAAGGATTTTTAAGTTATAAAGGCATAAAAATATTAATAGATTCCAGTTTTAACAGGCACATCAATATACGTGATTTAAAAGAGGGAATGATGATAAACAATTTCTATTTTGATAATGAATATGTTAAGGAACTGATTGAAAATAACCCTAAAACTAATCTTAAAGTCTTTAGAAGTGATGATGGTAAATCAAAATATTATTTTAAGACTTTAACTGCAGGTGGAATAACGGATAAGGATATGTATCTGCTTAAAATAATGAATGCTCAACAGATAATCTCCAGTCAAATATCGGTAAAAATGGGTTTTCCCTATGTTCCGGCAATACTGGCGGGATTAATAATAGCTATTGTCTACGGGGATTTGTCAATGATAATTTTAAAAAATATAATTTTTGTGATTTAAATGATAAAAGAAGATAAAGGTCAAGTTTCACTGGAATATCTGCTCATATTTGCAGTTTCAATAATTCTTTTAATTGCATTCACTTTGCCTTTGGCTGAAATCGGTTTGGAAAAAACTTTGGATGTCTCCAATACCATGAATGCAAAGGGAGAACTTTCAAAATTGTCAAATGCAGTTAGTCAGGTTTACGGTGAAGGTCAGGGATCAAAGCAGACAATTTATATGGACTTGGATAAGTCAATAAATGTTAAAATAACAAATTCATATTTATCCTCTTCATATATGATGAAAGATAGTAAAACAAAAGAATTTAAACTTTATCATAATTCAAATCTTAACTCCGGAAGTTTATTTTTGGATAAGGGTGAAAATAAAATCATTGTTGAATGGCCGATTAATAGTGAACATATGATAATCTATAAAAAATATTAATCCAAACTTATTTAATGGTAATTAGTTAAATAATTATATTATTAGTTAAATGAGTGGATTAAATGGATGTTATAATTACTATTATTTACTTAATATTATTCATTATAATGATGGTATTCGTTTTTTCAATAGCTATGTTAAAACCATTCATGTCTAAAAAGGAAATGCTTTTGATATTGGGTGTTGGCTTTTTTATAGGTGCACTGGGAGGAGCATTTTTCCTATCTCCAATTTATTCGGATGTGCCTGAGATTGCAACGGCTATTGAAAAGGTTATGCCAGGTAATGAAGAAACATTGTATCTGGATGTATCTTCAGCTACAGACCTTAATAAACTGAAAAATGACTTGTCTAAAATTGAAGGTTTTAAAAGTTTAGAAGAAACGGGAGTTACGATTCCTCTATGGTCGTTTAGTGACCGGGAATATAAATTTTTCAATTCTTCAGTACCTAATATAAATTCACACTTCTCAAATTATTCTGTTAACAAAACTGCAGGTACTGTTAATATTGCTTTAAATAATTATTCCTCTTCTCAGGCTTTAAAGTCTTTTTCTGATTGGTACAAAGCTAATTTTGGCGGACCTATTAACTATGCACAGGTTCATGTTAAAATAGTCATATCTTCTTCATCTTATGATCAGGTTAAATCAGCATTGCTTGAAAAGGGTATTGTAGCTTCTAGTGTAGAAGGCTCAGTTCAAAACAGTATGAATAGTTCCAATTCTATGATTTCTAATACTCAATTTGTATTGGCCTGTGGTGGTGTTGGAGTTATTGTAGCTATTTTGGGTCTTTTCTTTGATTCAGTTGTTGTTGGAAAAAGAAGATTCAACAGATTTTTACGTACAAAAAAGAAGAGATAAA
>CACYVR010000046.1 GCA_902777885.1 uncultured Methanobrevibacter sp. | reverse complement strand
GACCCGATGTGTGAAAATCATCCTTTCAATAGATAATATTATCTAAATTCTTTTTTTTAATTTTAATTAATTTTTCATTATTTTACAAGTTATCATCATTTGCTAAATCTAAAATGTAATACTTAAATATTCTTCTTAATAAAAATATAATTATATCTTATTTGCTTTAATTTTTTAAGTCTATTGTTTGGTTAAAAAATAGTTTAAGCATAAAAATAAAAAAACATTTGTATGTATCCGGAGTATTGCCATGTAAAAGTGGGTTATTTTCATGGATTTAACAATACTTGGGATAATTTTGTATTTGAAATAGTTTCGAGTGGTAATACTATTTCTAAGAAAAAATTGTGTATTTGTGCTGTAAAAAATATTAATTCATGCACAAAATGGGGTATAAAGCAGTCCCTTTATTAAAAAGGGTGAATTAACATGGGAATTGAAAATAATGAAAATAGTTCCAAGACTATTTTGATAGTTGAAGACGAATCGATTATTGCATTGAACTTAAAGTATGATTTGGAGGATTTGGGTTATAATGTAATAGGTATTGTGGACACAGGTGATGATGCGATAGATAATGCTGTAGAACATCGTCCTGATTTAACGATAATGGATATTAATCTTAAAGGTGAAATCAATGGTATTCAGGCAGCTAAAAAGATTTTAGCATTAGATTTAGCAGTCATTTATTTAACTGCAAACTCTGATGACATTACATTCAATGAAACTTTATCCACATCTCCCGCATCAGCATTTATTCCAAAACCTTATAATATTGATGCCCTATCTAAAACTATTGCCTTAGCCATTAATCGTCAATCAGTCGAATCTGAAAAAGTTAATGAAGCTAGAGGAATAGCAAAAGATAAAAATAAATCTGAAAAAGATGTTTTAGAAATTGAGGGTGGAGAAAATAATCTGATAGGATCTGAGGATGAAAATAAGGATTATCAGAATTATATAGAGTATGGTGAGTTACAACAAAAGGCTAAAGAAGAGTATAAATTATCAAACGATGCAATAAAGCATTATAAATCTAAAGATACTGAATCAAAACAAAAAGTAATAATTGTTGAAGATGAAGCGATTACTGCATTAAATTTAAAATATGATTTAGAGGACTTGGGTTATGAAGTTCTAGAAACTATTGATAATGGAAATGAGGCAATTGAAAAATCTAATGAATTGTTTCCTGATTTTGTATTGATGGATATCAATTTAAAAGGAAATATGCGAGGTATAGAGGCAGCTAAAGAAATTAGTGAAATTGGAATTCCAATTATCTTTTTGACTGCAAATACTGATGATTTTACAGCATTTGAGGCATTGAAAACTGCACCTTATGGTTATCTGTCCAAACCATATTCGATAAAGGATTTGGAATTAACTATAGGTACTGTTTTAAGAAAACATGAAGAAGATATTAAAACAATTATTAAAACAGAAGATAAGGTTTCTGAAAAAAATACTGAACTTATTGTTGAAAAAACGGATATTGCCATCATTTTAATTGCATGTACGATTTTAATTGTTGAAAGTATTTATCACCGTAATGTAACCTGGCTGCAGTGGGTTTTGTTTATTCCTTCTGCAATAATGATATTTCTGGCTGTGGTCAGTCTTAAAAAGCAAGATCCTGTCAAAGAATGGGATGTTCCTCCATTTGTTACATTGATTGTTCCTGCTCATAATGAAGAACATACCATTGCGGAAACCGCAACCAGTTTGGCATCTATTGATTATTATTACAATGGTGAAGTTAACTTTGAACTTATTGTCTGTAATGATGGTTCTGAAGATAGAACTGGTGAAGTATTGGCTGGATTAAAGGATAAATTTCCACATTTAAAGATTATTACTCGTGTTCCGCCACGTTCAGGTAAAGGTAAAGGTTTTGTGTTAAATGATGCTCTTGAAATTTCTAAAGGAGATGTTGTAGCTGTTTTTGATGCAGATGCAAGAGTGGATCCTGATTTTTTAAATATCATTATACCTTATCTCAATGATCCTGAGGTTCAGGGTGTCCAGTCCAGAATTAAAATGTATAATAAGGATGAAAATTGGCTTACTTATATGCAGCATGTGGAATTGGCAGGTTTCGGTAATATTGTTCGTGCTAAAGACATACTGGGTAAAGCAGGCTTTTTGGGTGGTAATGGACAGCTTGTAAAAAAAGAAGCTATTTACGGCGGTGGAGGCTGGGATGGCTTTGCAATTACAGAAGATTTGAATTTAAGTGTTAAATTAATGATTGAAGGTTATGCGATTCGTTACTGTGGTGAAACTTGGGTTTATCAGGAAGCTGTTCCAACATGGAGACAATTGTTCCGTCAAAGGGCTCGTTGGGCTATAGGTAACTTTGAAACATTATTCATATATGGAACAAAAATTATCCGCTCTCCTATGCCGGTTTTCAGAATGTTAGGTGTTTTAGAGCATGTGGCATTTTATGGTTTAAACATGCTTGTATTCTTTGGGTTTATTGTCTTTGCAGTTAATCTTATTGGATGGTTCTTTTTGCATCAAGTAACGATAATAAGAATGGATGCACCTTTGATTATTGGAATTCTTTCAGCATTCGGTTTCTTCCCTGGAGCAGTAATTACATTATCTCGTGATAAAGTGGGATTTTTTAAACTTCTTTATGGTGTTTTTGGTTATTGGCTTTATTGTTTCCATTTAATTCCGTTATTTTTCATTACTGCATATCAGATGTTAACTAGAAGAGAAAGAACCTGGGCTAAAACAGTGCATACCGGAGATGATGAAGTAGAGGAAGTAGTTGATGAAGATATTCCAATTGGTGAAATGGAAGATAAGCAGCAGGTGAAATAAATGTTATGGAGAGAAAAAATAGGTTATGTTATATTGTTTTTAATAATATTCACATTTATAATTAATCTAGGTCCTATCAATAATTTTTTAGGTTCCCACACGGATAAAACTATTTCCTTTGATGAATCTATTTATGTGGTGCCTCATGGATGGAATACAACTGATGAATTAAACATTTCAGGAAAAAATGGAAATGCGATGACCAATGGTTATGTTATCTTAGATTCTTGGGATGACTGGCCTGAAGATCATATCGGTACTCAATCAAAAGCCAGGCTGGAATCCATGGAAGATGGAGGATATAAAACTGTAAAAAGTGAAGTTATTCAATTGGGTGGAAAGAATGTTTCAAGAGAATACTATACAAATCCTTCCAGAGATACAAATACAACCTATGACCATATGGGGGTTGTATATATCTTCACTAAGGAAGATAAGAATTATTGTATTGAAGTTCATTACTTTACAACAACAGATTATAACAATGAAAGCTTCACTAAAGAACTTGATGATCGTGTAGAGGATATAATGGCAAATATGGAAAATACTAAATATAATTGGTATATTTCTACATTTAACAGACTGTTGAATAATCAAAGTATCGAATGGGGCGTTTAATCGGGTGTTGAAAATGGAAAATTCTAATTTAACTTCAGATGAAAAGAGATTGATATTAAAGGATTATAATCATAGGTTAAATAATGATTTGCAAGCGTTATTGGCATTCATTAAATTAAAAAAAAGGTTTGAAATTGATAATGATGAAATTATTAATTTTTCATATGTTTCTATTGCATCAATATCTGCTATACAGAATATGATGTATTACGCAGATAATGAGGATAATTTAATTAGTGTCAATGGATTTTTTGAAGATTTTATTAAAATTCTCAATGATTATTACTTCAAATCCAATATCCAATTTTCCAATGAAATTGAAAATGATTTTATCATGAATCCTAAAAAGGTATTTCATTTAATGCTTCTTGTTAATGAGATGATTAATCTATCCATTGCCTTTTCACTTAAAGAGGATTGTGAAAATAAAATAAGTTTTAATCTTGAAAAAATTGAAGAGGAATGTTTATTGACTTATTCTGATAATGGTTCTGGCATTTATCAAACAATATCTGAATCCAATGTAAAGACAATGTTATTTGAACAGTTAATAAATCAGATAGATGGAAATTTAGAATCCTGTGATGATAACTCCAACATTTTGATTAAATTTGCTTATAATTAATTTGGTGATGGGTTAGTTAAGCAACGATTATCGTTGCTTATTTTTATTATTTTTCTAAATCCGCTTTAAATTTCTGAATAGTACTTTTCAATTTTTCATCTAACTTGCTTAGGTCATAAGGTTTTGAAATAAATCCGTATGTGAATTTTACATTGGATTTTTCAAAAGTGTCTGTGTCTGTGTTAGCAGTTAAATAAATGATAGGTATTTTATATTCAGAGATTATTTCAGCAGCTTCTATTCCCTCCATAGCTCCTTTTAATTTAATATCCATCAAAACCACATCAGGTTTTGTTTCAATAGCAGTATCAATCGCATCTTGGCCCGTATCAACTGTATCTACGACTTCATATCCTAACTCTTCTAAACTGTATTTTAAGTCAAGAGCGGTAATTGCTTCATCTTCAACTATTAATATACGTTCGTTCATAATTACTCCTTTCCTTTTTTCTCATGTAATAAAATAATTTTTGTTTGTAATATTATTTTAACTTAATTGTTCGTCTACTGTGAAATTGTATGTTCCATAGTTAATGGGAATAATAATCTAAACCCAGTGCCGTTTTCCACATCCAAATATTTAATATCTCCGTCTAACTGTTTAGTTAAGTTTTTAATAATCTCACAACCTAGGCTGTGTTTCATATCTTTTTTGGTTTTATCAATGCCGACTCCATTATCCTTGATAATTAATTCCCCTGTGTTTTCATCAATTTTTCTGAATTCTTTTGTGATTGTTTTATTTGGCCAGTCTGAAGGGAATGCATGTTTTATGGAATTCATGGTTAATTCATCAACAACTAAAAGTAAAGGCGTTATGATTTCAATTGACAGGTTAATGTCCTCGTCCACTGTTGATATAAACTCGATTCCATCCCTTAAACCAATTAAAGTTTTAAGTTTATTGTCTTGATCAGTGATGTACTCTTTTAAATTGATGTTTTTAAAATCACTTGTATTGTATGTTTTTTCATGTAATAAAGCAAGTGAAGATAATCTGGATTGCATATGGTCAATAATTATGTTTGGCTGATTTTTATATGCTCTTTTTTCCAGGTTTAGGAAACTATTTAATATTTGAAGGTTGTTTTTCACCCTATGGTGAACTTCTTTAATTAATACTTTTTGATGTTCATTTGCATCCTGTAATTCTTGCTGCTTAATGTAGTCTTCTGTTACATCCGTTAAGAATCCAATACTATGATCTTCCTGACCGAATTCAAATGTTTCGATATATACTTCACATATTTTCTGATTATTCGGATCTCCTTTAACGTTATATGTAACTGTTTCTTCAAGTTCAGTTATTTCTTTTCTAAATAGTTTTTTGAATTTTTCAACAATTTCCTTTTCTTCAATATTTTCCAAAATGGCTCTATGGTTGGAATAGCTATATTCATCCTCTTCCACAATATCATAAAAACCTTCACTGTACTCATATTGCTTTTCGTTTAACGGATCTATTAACAGGGCCAATTTTTTGGAATTTTTAAATCCGTTAAGTAAAAAGTCAATAGGTCTTGTTATTTTTTTGTCTGAATTTTTTGTAATGTCTTTGATTAAAACGTATCTGCTCAGTAATTCGCCATTCTTATCAAATTTTGAATAAAAATTCATATCCAAATATTTTATAATGCCGTCGTGTGTTTTAATCCTGATAATATCTTCATAGTTGGCCACTCCATTGTCCAATTTCTTTTGAATCTCATCGATTAATGGGCGGTCTTCAGGTATTACCAGTTCAAAGATAATATTGTAATAGTCATCGTTTTCTTCTCTTGAACGATTGATGATGTTGTAGACTCCTTGAGTCCAGGAATATTTCTCGTTGATTTTATAGTAACTTCCGGTCTGTGAGAAGTATTCAATCAATGAAGATTTATTTTCCTCGTAAATGTCAAATCCTTCAGTTGCTTCAGTCCTGTTTTCTATTGTGTATTTCACATCGGATATAAGGATAACCTTTTCAAGGTCATAAAGTACCTTAACGTTTGAAAGTCTTGCAAGTTTATCGTTTTGATAATAATAAAAACGCAGTTTTTTGGTTTCATGGCTTTTATATACTTCATACAGAGTATTTTGCAATATTTTACTGTATCCTGGTGAACATTTGCTTAGCAGTCTTCCTTCAACATCTTCGTGAGAAATATCCCCACGTTCCAATGCAGTTATACCCAACATTTGTATTATGAAGTCCTCTCCTCCATTATATGGTATGAAGACATCCATGTCACAAGGTAAGTTATTCAATATGTTTCTAAATGGAATTTCTTCTGTTTTAATTATCGGTTCGACATAGTTGAATAAATCTTTTTCAGTAATGTCATTGATGCTGATTTCTGTCGTGTCTTCTAGTTTTATGTATCTTTTTTGAATATTCATTTACCCACCTCCTTATTTTTATTTTCATTATCTAATGAATCTTTAAATTTTGTTGGAAAGACAATTCTAAATCCTGTACCAACTTCACAATCCATAATCTCTATGGTTCCATCCAGTTGTTTTGTCAGGCTTTTTACAATTTCCCAACCTAAATTATGATTTATGAGTTGTTCCGGACTTTCAAGACCGACACCATTGTCCTTTAAAATAAATTCACAGGTATCATCATCTTCTTTATGGATTGTTTTATTTTCCATATCTGGATCTGGAAATGCATGTTTTATTGCATTCATAGTCAATTCGTCAACAATCAGCAATAATGGAGTTATAATTTCTATTGATAAATGAATATTTTCATCAATTTCCGATTCAAAGTTAATGTTTTTGGCGCTGAACAATCCCTGAAGCGTATTATCCTGATCTTCCAGATAATTCTTTAAGTTAATATTTAAAAAATCATTTGTATTGTATGTCTTCTCGTGCAAAAGGGCAAGTGAAGAAAGACGGGCCTGCATATTATCTAAAATCTGATTTGGATTATTTTTATATGCCCGTCGCTCCAGGTTTAAAAAACTGTTCAATACCTGCAGGTTGTTTTTCACCCTGTGGTGAACTTCCTTGATTAAGATGTTTTTGTTAGCATTGGATTGGATTAATTCCTCTTGCTTTTTCTTCATGGTTGTAATGTCGGTTAAAAATCCAATGCTGTGTTCATTATTTCCATATCGGAATCTTTCAATAAATAATTCACATATCTTCAAGTTATTTTCA
>CACYVR010000045.1 GCA_902777885.1 uncultured Methanobrevibacter sp. | reverse complement strand
TGGTCTTCAATAAAAGCTATGATGGAAAATATTGTTGTGAACAAAAAAGATTTATGAAATTCATCATTTATTAAATTTATAATAGATGTCAATTTTGAATAAATGAAGCTCATAAATCACACAACTTAAAATTTTTGGATATTTGCAACATCATAATTGTTTTTAATAGTGTTGATGTCGTTATCGCTGCAGTTATAAATCCTTATGTTTATTTCATTTGTAATTCCATTAAAGTTGCCGAGAATTGGACCAACTTGTGATATTTCAGTACTTGTGGCTCTGACAACATTTATTTGATTATTTGGACCATTATTCAATCCTTTAAATGAAATTCTTCCATCATTTCCGAATAATGTATTGGCGATTTCTTGCAACTTGGTGCTTTCGATGGAATCCATTGAAATAGTTGTTGTAATCTCATATCTGGTATCATTTGATATTCCTGAAACCAGATCGTTAATGGATGTAATATTTTTAGGATTAACCTTGATGTCTGTTAGATTGGAATATTTGTCCCCATTCATTTCCAGAGTCATACTGTTAATGTAAACATCAGCATTAGGAACATGATTATAAAGCCCCACAATGTAATCTTTACCGTTTGAATTAACAAGAGCTTTTACATTACTTCCTTTATCGTCATCTAACCATTTAATGGTTCCCGTTAATGTAACTGCTTTTCCGTCTGTAGCATTATATCCATTAACTGTTGTATTTACTATATATCCTTGCCTATAATAAGTTAAATATTTTTCAGCAATTTTATTCAATGTTGAGGAGTCATAGGAAGTTTTTTCATTAACTGTATCCTCATGGGATGTAATATGAATAAATGCAAATACTACTGCACATATTACTAAAATTATAATCGCATAATCGACTAAGGTAAATCTTTTTTTCATATCTGATCATTCTTCATATATTGCACCGACAGGACAAACGTCAACACATTCTCCGCAGGAATCGCATTTGTCCGGGTCGATAATTACTTTATATGCTTTTTTTGTGATTGCTTCTTCCATACAAACATCAATGCAATCTTCACATATTCCACATTCTTCCATATCTATAATCATCAATGTACTACACCACGAGTTAATTATTTTTAATCAAAATAATATTATTTTTATATTTTAATTTCCTAATATTTAAATAGTTTTTTTTAAACTTTCAATTGCTATTTTTGATATATTATGTGTTAAAACCAAACATTTATATATTATAAAGACCAACATTTATACTGTATGCAGGGGTGCCCGAGCGGCCAAAGGGGGAGGACTTAAGATCCTCTGGCATAGGCCTTCGAGGGTTCGAATCCCTTCCCCTGCACTGTTATTTTATATGTTTTTTTCTCATTATTCTCGATTATGCCTTAGTGGCTCAGGTGGTAGAGCGCTACCTTGGTAAGGTAGAAGTCGGGGGTTCGAATCCCCCCTAAGGCTTTAGACTATTTTTTTTACAATTTCAACATTTTCTAAAGCACTTATTTCATCGATTTTATTATTCAAAAAAAGTAGGATTATATTAATGGCTTTTTTTATTCCGCTGATTTGTCTTTGAAATAATTCTTCACTATTGTTTTTTCTTAAATCGGTGTAAACGTCACTTGATGTTGTTATTTCATAGCCGGGGGTGATGATTGAAATGGCTCCACGGCCAATTCCTGCGGTTGTTCCGATGGCAATATCGCAGTCGGTGAGTTTTGATACAGCTTCGGCCATGATTTTACTCACTTTTTTATCGCCATTTTCGTCATAAACTTTAATTCCTTTAATGAGGTAATCTGGCTTCGGTGGATTTTCAACATTCAGAATATCTTTTACGGCATCTATTGTTGGAATGAATAAGCTGCAGGTAACGCTTAACTCATTATAATCGAAATTTCCATATTCATTTAAATTTTCAATATATTGGCTTCCAAAATTTCCTTTGTAATTCTGGCCAAGCGCATGCAGTTCCAATCCAATCTTTCCATGTGTAAAGCATTCTGCTGTAGCTATTTTAATCATATTTGTCCCTTAAAAGTTTCAATGCATTCATAGTTATGATGTTTGCAACTTCATCTAAAGTATAAGGTGTTACAGGTTCATTGTCTCTAATTAGTTTATGGGTTGTTAAAATCAAATGATTTTCGGTAATTCCATGTGCTCTTAACTCTTCTATGGCAGGATTATCGTTGTCATATTCGGAAATATCCTTAATTTCAATATCTTCATTACCAAAACCGAATATTCCTGCAGTTCCAATTGTTTTAGCCCCTCTTTTATGGGCATGTTTTATGATTTCTGATGCAGTGGATATTGTATTTCCGCCAGCAATGACTATTATCACAACGTCCCCATCTATCAAATCAATATTTTCTTCGCTTATGTATTCACAGTAACTTTCGATTTTCCTGAAGTCTTCATCATGCGTACATAATCTTTTTAAAAAATCAGGTTTTGATTCCCCTATTTCTGCTCCAAGAATGGTAAATATCACATCTCCACCGGATATTTCCTGTCCATCAAATGCACCAATGACCTTTGGTCCGCCTCTATGTACCTGCATTAGATTAATGCCAATTCTTAAACCTAATCTTCCAACCCCAATAAGGTCTATTTTACCTTTTGGAACTTGTTTATCTTCCATTTTCTGTATTTCATCAACAGTCATTTTTTTCACACTCCATAGGAATTTCATTTATGACTTCACAATCGATATTCAATCCATCAATAATATTTTTCAGATAATAAAGGCCTGGAACTTCACTGTTATGGTGGCCCAGGTCAATTAAAGTCAAATCTAGATTAATGGCAAGTATTGCAGTTTCCTGTGTCAAATCTCCTGATATCAGCATATCCAAATTATATTTTTTAGCTAATTTAATGTAATCTGGATTTTTCAAACCAAAACCCGAAACAATAGCTATTTTCTTTATTAATTTTTCTTTTTCAGGTTTATTTACAATATCATATTCGTTGAATTTTCGAAGAATTTTATTTTTCAATTCACAATATGTTAAATTGGCTTCACATATTCTCCCGATATTTGTAGATTTATCAAAAGATTCAATAACATTTAAGTTTAGGCTATCTGCAAGCGCTTCATTAGCTCCACCTTCAATAATATCCCAGTTTGAATGAATGGTGAATGTGGGAGTTTTTGGAATAAAGAGCGGCGGATGATGTGTAATTATTAAAGTATTTTTGCCAAAATTATCGTCTTTTGGATAGAAATCCATCAAAATTTTTATTGAATCAATCTCTTGAGTCAAATCATAATCGTCCATTAATCCAACTTTATCATTACTTAAAGCTAAGTTTTGAGGAATTTTTTCATTTAAAAATTTTATTATATCTTTAAGTTTCATTTAAATCATTTCTGATTCTATTTTATCCAATTCTTCTAAAATAATTTCATCAGGACTAAATTCTTTTATTGTCGATACTTTCATGGCTTTTCTATCAGTTAGCTCCATGAATTTTTCAATGTCTTTTTCTTTAAATATTACTTCTTCAAAAAAGCCCATTTCGCAGGCACTATAAAGAACACCCTCTTTTTTTGAGATTTTATCCAATGCATTTTTTAAAACACCTATGGTTAATGTCATGGTTCCTGATGTTTTTGTATTTATTCCTTTTGTTTTTAAAATGGATTTTTTCTGAGACTTTGCAGCGTTCAACCTGTCATGAATATTATTTTTACTTTTTAATAATTCATCATTATCTTCCGCAACAGGATCTTCTATTAAAAATGCTTCAACATCAAATTCGGATGACTGTTCAACATCAATTCCGCCAAATCCTGTTGTATCGATAACAATATCTCCACTATAAATTAAATCAAGGTCTGATGAAAATTCAACATCATTTTTAATTTTCCCACCAATTGGTGTGTATAATAATTTTTTCAAGTGTGGATAGATATCAATTAATGTGATGTTGGTGTATTTTTCACTTAATTTTTTAACAATCCCCACACCGGTGAAATAAGTTCCGATAACAATAATTTTTGTATCTGAATCAATGTTTAAACTTTCAATGTAATTAAAAGAGGCTTGAGACTTTTTTTCGATAATATTATTAAAAATATCAATCAATTTAATCTCTGATTTTATTGTCAATACTTCTGATGTAATTCCTGTATCAATGTCCATCTAAATCACTTTTTCAAATCCAATTTTTTCCAAAGCTTCAACAGCTTCCTCATACACTGCATCTTCAAGAGATTTTTGATGAATTATATGTGATGGTGACATTCCTGCGGTCAGTATTCTTCCTTTATTGTCAATAAATATTAATAGTGACCCGGAACCTGGAATGCCTAAACGCCCTCGGGCTATTATCAAATCACATTCACATTGATCCAGTGCCATATAAGCTTTAGCTAATGCAGGAATTCTATTCGTATCTGCCGTATTTGTATCTATTTGTAAAATGTCTGCTTGAGGCAATCCATATTCTTTTAAAACTTGGTTTAGAACTTCAACTTTAATCCCATCTTTGTTTGGAATATAAATTTTTTCTGCATTTTTAATGTAATCCTGAATCTCAGTTATTTCTTCAATCGTATCTCCAAATCGGCAATTGTCTCTGGATTCTTCAAATGCATTTTTAATCATTTTTTCAAATGCCATATTATCATATCTAAAAAAAAGAGATTAAATAGTTTGAGGTATTAAATCTAACTTTTCAATAACGTCAACCACTTTGTTATAATTACCATAATTTGGAGAGCCTACTCCTTTAACTTCATGAGGGTAATTATCAGCTATTACCGTTGCTAAATTGTTAGCTCCTGCCTTAAGTGAAAATTCCACATTTTCCGGACCAACAGTTGGTGTTGGCATGGTAATTGTAATTTCCGGATACATTATACGTGTAATAGCTACCATTTTCAGCTGTTCTTTTAGCGGAAATGCAGGGTAATCTTCCATTGGTGTATCTGGATATGGGTTAAAACCCATTATTGGTATTTCTTCTAATGTTTTAAAGTTGGATAAATAACGTAAATGTTTGATTCTATCTTTTTTACTTTCACCAAGTCCTAATAGTAAACCTGAGGATAATCCGATTCCTGCATCACTCACTCTTTTACAGGTTAATATTCTTTGATCAAGTGAGTCTCCAGGTTTTCTTTGATAAAATACATCTTCATTTATTGTTTCTAAGTTACAACAAATGGTATCAACACCTAAATTGGATAAATCCTGAACTGATTTTTCGGTTAAATCCCCACCAACGTTAACAAGAATTTCCAGATTGGAGTTTTCTTTCACGATTTTACAAGCGTTAACTGCCTGTTTTCCTTTATATCCGTATCCTCCGGAACAACTTACTCGGGGGATATGTGCCTTTTGGATGGATTTGACTGCAGTCAATATTTCTTCATTGGATTTATAAAATGCATTATAGTAGCCTGTTGATGATGTTTCTTCTGCAAACCCACAATATTCGCATCTAGGCTGAATTTGGCATTTGTTGGTAAGATGCACTGTTGATGTTAATTTAATTACTTTTGATTGATTATCTCTTATTTCACAAGCCACTTTGAATAATTTTTCCAATTCTTCATCATCATTGATATTTAACAATTCTAAATATTCATTATCCGTTAATTCCTTTCCTTGTTTTGCTTTGTTTAAAATTTCATCAATCATTAACATCCGACCTATTTTAAAATTGGTAACTTATTTTTTAATAGCTAGTTGACCCCAACGATTAAAAAATAAGTTTAAAATTGTTGGATAAACCAACAATTTAAACTTTTGTGTTTATTTGTCTTTACCTAAGTAATCTAATACAGTAGGAACAATTTCAGCTAATGAACCGAAGTTCATTGAGTCAGCAGTACCTAATAATGCAGCAGGGTTTAAAGCATCGTCCATTTTGTCGATACCTTCATCTTGCATTAATGCAGTTACGTTGGATAATGCTTCGTAAGCCATACTTTGTGCAAATCCTGCTGGTGCACCTAAAATTTGAGTTACAGTGTCTCTGTAAGCTAAAATACCGGCATAGGTAATAGCAGTTACTGCAGAACACATATCACATACAGGTCCAACCATGTTTGCTGGTAATGTGAATGCGGATCCTCTTGCTTTTGTACCTAAGTCCATCAATGTGTCGATGGATGCTTGGTCAGCGAATCCTTCTGCGATGTAAACTTGACCTTTCATTTCAGGTACTGCACCTGGGTGGTATGAAGCTACATTCACGCTTTTACCTAAGTCTTCGAAGATTTTGTTTAATCCAGGAGTTGGGATAGTACATGCGTGAGTTACGATTGCACCGTCTTTAATGTCATCAGCGAAGTTTTTGATGATGTCAGGTTGCATACCTCCTTCTGGTAACCATGTCATAACCCAGTCGGCGTCAGCTACAGCTTCAGAATCGTCAGTAGTACATTTCATTCCTAAGTCTTCTGGGTGGGTAAAGTGGATAGCACCTTTAGATGGTTTTGGTACGGTTTCTGCTAATTTACCTACTTTTTCTCTGATTGCAGGCATTACTTCTTCTGGGTTACCTGCTTTGTGAGCAGCGATTACTTCTGCATAGTCGAAGTCATCTACTACGGTAAATTCTCCGTCAAATATTGGGTCGGATACAACAATTTCGTCTACTCCAGCTAATTCTAATAATTCTGCACCCATTTCGATGGTTGAGTGAGTCATTGCAATGTTTTCTTTACCGGTTGCTTCTGTCTGTAACATCCTGCACCTAAAATTGCTACTTTCATTTTTTTATCTCCTTTATCTTTTTTACCTTCTAATTTTTCTTTTAATTTAGAAAGAACCATTTTTAGTCTCCTTCTATCTTTATCTTTCTTATTAATTTCGAAAGATATTTACTACAATGCTAAATAAAAAGTTTTTTTTTTATTTTGTTAGACATATTTGTTAGGTAGTTAAAACATGTAGTAATATTTTTTATTAAATTTTTCATATTATATAAATCTTTACATATTGTCTTAAAGTTGTATTACTTATTTATATGTCCTTTATTTATGAAGTAATAACAATATTACTTTTTTATGCATATTCCAAAAAAAGTATTACTTTATTATTTTAATTAATTGCTTTATAATTTAATTTAGGAGAGCCTAAAAACGAAAGATTTTTATTTAATATGGTACTGAAATATATTTTGACTGATAATTGTTGTAGGAGTTATTTTAATGTATGAACTAATAAAAAATGCTGTTAATGATGATGGTGCCGCTATTGAAATATCAAAAATGGAAAATAAGGATGTGGTTTCTGTTGTCGATGCAATTTCTGAGTTGTCTCTAGAAGAAACAATGAAATTGGGAATGCAATTTAAGAGATTTCCCTTAGGTTGTGATTTAACAGAAGTTGTTGCAGGAACTTGTGCATCAGATTTGGAATTAATGGATTTAATTGGAAATTGTCGACTGGCAGATATGATTGGAGCACCTATTCATATTTGCGCATATGCATTTTCAGATATTGGCGAAAAATTTGGAATGCGCGGAATTGAAGTAATGAAAATGGTTCATGATGCTGTTGATGTTCCTCTGGATTTAGATCATTTCGGTGAAAATGGTGCAATGAGGCTTCCTAAAAATATCAGCGGATGCGGTGGGGAATGTTATAATAAAGGCCC
>CACYVR010000044.1 GCA_902777885.1 uncultured Methanobrevibacter sp. | reverse complement strand
AATTAATGACAGTATCTATGTTAAGGGAAATAATATCTTCAAAGTATTTGAAGTCTGTAATGTCCCCTTCAATAGTTTGCAATCTATCATCAAATACTGCATCATCAAATTCATCTGCGAAATAATAGAATAAAATGGATTTAAGCCTATCCATACCAGATAAACTACCTTTAGACCTTATAAAACAATAGATTGTGCCAGATTCATTTTCTATTAACTCTTTTAAAACATGAACCCCTAAAAATCCTGTGGCTCCTGTTAATAAGACATCACCCAAACTTTCATCCAAATCTCCGCCGATCATATTTTCTAAAGTATTTTTCTTCAATAATCTGTTTATTTCGGAATAATCATATTTGATTTCATCGCTTGATACTGATGAGTCGTTAGCTGAGACGATTTCTGAAAGTAATCTTGGAGTTGGATTTTTAAAGACATCACCATAACTCAACTCATAATCACTATTTAAAGCTTCCATTGTAATTTTAGTAACGAGCAATGAAGTTCCTCCAATTTCAAAGAAATTGTCAGTGACACTTACTTCATCAAGGCCTAAAATTTCAGCAAACAAGTTTGCAAAGAACGCTTCAATTTCATTTTCCGGAGCAACATATTCTGTTATTAAAACAGGATCAGGTAAATTCCTTAAATCGGTTTTTCCATTTAATGTTTGAGGCATCTCATCCAATTCCATATAAACTGTTGGAACCATGTAATATACCAATTTTTCAGATAATTTTTCTTTTAAATCTTCAATGTCAATGGAATATTCATTTTCATCACGATTTCTATCTCTATACTTATCATGAACTGTGAAATAAGCACATAAATGATCATTTCCTTTGATTTCACGAACAACAACAGTTACAGATTTTATTCCAGGATATTTGGCAATTCCAGATTCGATTTCACCAATTTCAATTCTTAAACCTCTAAGTTTAATTTGGTTATCCATCCTTCCAAATACATAGTATTCACCATCTTCAGTAACTTTAGCAAAGTCTCCTGAATGATAACATCTGATACCATTGATTACTTCATAACTTTCAGCATTTTTCTCAGGACGGTTTAAATATTCTCTTGAAACACCTTTTCCTGCAATAAACAATTCACCAATAACATTTGGAGGTAACGGATTAGAATCTGCATCCATAATAAACTCATGGACGTTGAATAATTCTTTTCCAATAGAAATATCTGAACTTTCAAGCAAAGTACCATTACAGTAAACTGTCGTTTCCGTCGGACCATACATATTAAAGATTTTACCATCGGAATTTTGTGAAAGCAATTCATATAATCTCTGTGAAAACGGTTCTCCTGCACAGATATATGCTTTAAATCCATACATTGTTTCTTGCATTGCTTCAATTTCCAAATATTGGAGTAAACGTGAAGGAGTAGCCACATAAACATTTGCACCACTCCTATTAATTAAATCCATCATTTCAATTGGATCCTTATATTCAGTATCATTTGCAAAGACTATTGGAACAGCATTTAAGAGTGAACCCATTAATTCTTGTTGGAATACATCAAAAGCCACAGTCGTTGTGGATAATACCTTATAATCCTCTTTTTCAAGATTATGCACTAATTCATAAGTACAAACATTTCTTGGATCAGGATATGCAAAGTTCGCAATGTTTCCATGCTCCAATATTACTCCTTTTGGAAGTCCTGTTGAACCTGAGGTGTAAATGAGATATGCCATATTACTAGCATCAACATCAGGATTCGGATTAGAAGTGTCTGTTTCTTCAAGCAACTCATTTACATCCAGTAAGTTCTCTTCATATTGGGACAAGTCAATACATTTCTTGTCAATTACATCATCGACAATGATAAATTTAGATTCACTATCTGTTAAAACATGTTCAATCCTTTCTGCAGGATATTCTGAATCTACAGGAATAAATGCAGCACCTGATTTTAAAATACCAAATATGGATGCCATTACATTACTATCCCTATTTAAGATAAACATTACCCTATCTTCCGGACCGACTCCTTTTTTAATAAGACTGTGGGCTATTCTATTAGCTTTTTTGTTTAATTCATCATATGTAAACTGTCCATCAGTTGCATAGAGAATTACTTTATCAGGATTATTTTCAACTTGCTTTTCGAATATTTTATTTAATCTGTATTCTTCAATTTCATCATATTCCAACTTGTCAGCAGATAATTCCATACTCTCATCGACAATAGAAATATCTTTTAATTGAGTTTCTTGATTTAAACTTGTAAATTTATTTAAAACAACGGAAAAACTATTTAAAAATGTTTGAATTAATGAAGAAGAATATAATTGATCATTATATTTAACGGCAACATCATATTTGCCGTCATGTTCAACTACATTTAAATTTACTTTAAATTTAAGATTATCTTCATCTAAAGACTCCCTCTTAACAGTTTCACCACCAATTTCAATATCGCTGACTATTTTACCGTGATATGCATAAAAGAATTCAGGCACAATTCCATATCCGTCAGAAATTTTTGTTAAAGGATATGATGAATTGGTCAATACATCAAACCATTCTTTATTAATGTATTCAAAGAATTCTGCAATAGTTAAATCAGAATTTAAATTCAATGCTAATGGCAATGTTTTAACCATCATCGCCAATGTTTTTTGTTGATTAGGATTGAATCTACCGTTTGTTATTGTAGCTATTAATAAATCTTTATTATAAGCAAATTTAGATAATACAAAGGCAGTTGTTGCAAGGAATAAATTGTTTTGACTTATAGATAACTTATTACATAATCCATCAATTTCTTCCTTGTCAATGTAAAGATTTTCTTCTATGCCAACACCAATATCCTCATCACCACTTAAATCAGGAGTCATCAATGTTGCTTCATCAAATTCCTTAATTTTATTGAAGAAAAATAGCTCTGATTCTTTATACATTGAAGAGTTTTCAATTTTAACTTCATTCAAAGAATATTCGAAACCATCAATCTCTTCTAGTTCATATTCGACACCATCATAAATTTTTGCAATCTCATCGAATAGAATATTCAATGAAGTTCCGTCAACAATTATGTGATGGAAATCAGCGAGCAAAACAGAGTTATTGAATATTTCTCAACATCAATTTCTCTTCTTTGTTGATAGACCTCTCCATCATGCATCACTATTTTTGTTTTTAAGTATGGATGATTGTCAATTGCTTTACAAATTGAGGTTTTTAGTTTATCTGCATCAATTGGAGATGAAAACTCAATTTTTTTAGGAAGATTATATGATACCTTTTCTGGATTTTTCAAACAATCAAAATAAACTCCCAATTGGTTCTGAGTTAATGGATATAATTCATGTAAATCCTGTGAATCTTCTTCATCAAAAGTAATCTGTTCAGCAATATTTTCAATGCTTTTGTATTTCATTACCTCAGTAACCATCAATTGAGTATTGAATTTATCATAAACGGCTGAAACCAATTGCACTACAGACAGTGAAGTCAAACCAACTTTAAATAAATCCGTATTTACTCCAAATTCGCTTGTACCCAATAATTCAGAAACAATATCAAATATTCCCTGTTCAATTTCGTTTGAAGGTTCAACGAATGCGTCCAAATCAATATGAGGATCAGGTAAATTTTTAAAGTCAGTTTTACCAAGCATATATTCTGGTAAATTATCCAATAGATGTTGTTTTAAAGCTTCTATATCTATTTCTTCAGTTGCTGTGAAATATGCGCAAAGATAATCTGTATTGTTGACTTTTTTAATCAACACTTTTGTAATTAAAACATTATCAAATCTGGCAATTAACGTTTCAATTTCTGAAGGCTCAATTCTTAATCCCCTAAGTTTAATTTGACCATCGTTACGTCCCATAACATATAATTCGCCATGTTCATCTTTTTTACATAAATCGCCGGTATTATAATATGGAATTCCGTTTAAAGTCATGAACACTTTTTCTGTCTGTTCGGGGTTGTTGATGTAGCCTCTTGCTATACCGGCACCGCCCACATAAACTTCACCAGGAACATGAGGGGGTAATTGGTTGCCGTCAATGTCCATAATTTTATCAACAACATTCAACATTTTCCATCCGGCAGTAATTTCATTGCTGTCAATTAATTTATAATGAGAAGCAATAGTTACTTCAGTCGGCCCATAAGAATTGTAAATATCTGCATCAGTAAATTCTCTCAATCTATCGTATAATATCGGAGGGAATCCTTCTCCTCCAACGACAATGACTTTACATTCATTAACCAATTCCTGAATTTCTTTAATACTTAAATATTCAATCAGTCTCGTTGGAGTTCCACCAAATGCATCCGCACCATGTTTTTTAAATAGTTTATAGAATTCTAATGGATTAACAAGTTGTTCATCATTTGTAAATACGACAGGCAAACCGTTAAGTATTGTTCCAAATATTTCTCTTAAAAATACAATGAATGAAATCATGGAAATTGATACGAATTTAGAACATTTTCTATTGAGTTCATAAATTGGAACATTTTCCGGGTGATTTGCAATATAGTTTGAAATACCTCTGTGAGTAATCATTACTCCTTTTGGCTTTCCAGTGGATCCGGAAGTATAAATTAAGAAACACAAGTTATCTGGAGTTAACACAACATCAGGATTAGAATCATCAGTTTCTTCAAGCAAATCTGATACATGTACCCCATTTTCACCTTCATATATAACATCCTTATTGGTAATAACAAACTGGGAGTCACTATCTTCAAGCATTTGATCAATTCTATGCTTGGGATAATTTGGATCAATCGGAATAAATGCTCCGCCTGCTTTAACAGTTCCAAGCACGCTAGCTATCAAATCACTGTTACGCCTCATCATAAGCATTACTCTATCTTCAACTTTAAGACCTCTCTTAAGCAATGCATGAGCTATCCTATTAGCTTTCTTATTAAGTTCAGAGTATGTGAATTCTCCATCATCAGTATATAAAATAACTTTATCAGGATTTTCATTAACAGCATTTTCAAATATCTTATTAATCAATCCTTCGTTTGCTAGTTCAACTTCAAAACCTTCATCAAAATCAAGATTTTCAACAATGGAAACATTTTTCAATAATTCTTTAGGATTATCATTAAATTTATCGATTAAAACATTGAATGCATTTAAAAATGCAAGCATAATCTCTTTGGAATAATATGAAGAATCATATTCAACCATTATCTCATCAGGATTATATGAAAAAATCAATTTATAATCTTCTTTATTATAATCTTTTGTTGTAAACAAGATTTCACTTTCAAAATCCAAATCTTCGTATTCAGGAAAATCCTTAAATTGAGATTTGAAATCATAAATATAATTTTCGACAGACAAATCCGTGTTAAAATGATAACCCGCAGCCTGTTTATTATATCCCACCAAGATATCTTTAGAAAATGAGAATTTTACTAAATTAAACAAGAAAATTGATAAAAACAGGTTATTTCTTGAAAAATCATATTTTCTTTTTAGTTCTTTGATTTCAATATTATATGGAATTGATAATGATTCATATTTAATCTGATTACCTTTTACATCTGGTGATAAAGATGTTGGAAAATCAAAAGAATTTATCAAATCATCATAATATTTTTGTACTATAATATTCATGTATAAATATATTAAATGAATACTATTTAATATTTTTTAAATTAAATAAAGACCATTTCAAAAACTTTGTTGATTTTAAAAATTTAGTTTTCGATGTTGTCATAGAAGAAAATAAGTAGGGAAAAAGAATTCCCTAAACTTACCACATAATTTGTTGAATACACCAATTCCTTATCAAATATCAAAGAAAGATAATTCATAAAGGTATTTGACGAAATAATAAATATATTCCTCAGAAATCAAATTCCAATGAACACCTAAACGATATAATAATTGCATAGTATATTTGTTTTCAACAGGTACCCAATCCTTTTTAACATAACCTTCACCGATTGAAGTTAAAATACCTGTAATTCCATCTTGTTTGGATTTATCAGCTAATGCAGCTTCTAATGCAATTTTATATTCCTCTTCTTCAACAGGTTCTATGATTAAACCTATTTTTTTAATAATTCTTATAATATCATCAAATGTTACATTCTGAGGATTATATGCATGGAAAACCCTGCAATCCCTAGGAGTTTTGGATAATGCGACAATAGATTTTGCAGTTATATCTATTGGGCTGAACTCAACATTTCCAGATAATTTTGAGTAAGGCATTTTTCCAATAGTTACAAAAGCTTTCAAACGATTTATAAATCCATTAGACTCAAAATTAATTTGAAATTCACTATCTGAGCTCCTAGCCATTAAATTACCTACCCTCACGATTTTAACATTTAAATCATCTTCAACAGCTGCTTCAAGTACAGCTCTTTCAGCCAAGAATTTACTGCTTATGTATTGATTGTCCAAACCCTGACCAATATATAAATCGCCCTCAGTATAGTTTATATCCATCGGTGGGAAATTATCTATACTTTCTCCTGCAACACTGTATGTTGAAATTTGAACATATTTACAGTCTTTCATTTTTGCGAATTTAAGTCCATTGACTACTCCTCCTAAGTTAATATCTTCAATATCTGTTCCAGAGGAGAAATGCTTCACATTAGCTGCACAATTAACTACTGTATTGATGTTAGTTGAAATAAGCTTTTCAAAGTCAGTAAAATCAGTAATATCTCCTTCTACTACAAATAATCGTTCATCAAATAATTCTTCATAATTATCTGCAAAGTAGAAGAATAATAATGATTTTAATCTATCCTTACCAGATAATCTTCCACGAGGTCTGATAAAACAGTGAATATCTCCAGATTCATTTTCTAAAAGTTCCCTTAAAACATGAACTCCTAAAAATCCAGTTGCTCCAGTTAATAATATTGTACCCAAATCTTCTTCCAATTCTCCATCAATAAATGATTGCAAATTATTTTTCTTCAATAGATTATTGATTTCAGAATAATCATATTTAGAGTTTGTCTTAGAATCGGATTCCATATCGTTCGAAATCAATTCGGCAAGGAGTCTTGGCGTTGGATTTTTAAATACATCACCATAATTAACTTGATAATTCCTCTCCAAAGCAGAGAGAGTAATTTTAGTAACAAGTAATGATGTACCCCCAATTTCAAAGAAACTATCAGTAACACTTACCTTTTCTAAGTTCAATATTTCTGCGAAGGTATTTGCGAAAAATGCTTCAATTTCATTTTCAGGTGCGACATATTCAGTAACTAAAACTGGTTCTGGTAAATTTTTCAAGTCAGTTTTACCATTTAATGTTTGAGGCATCTCATCCAATTCCATATAAACTGTAGGAACCATATAATATGTTAATTTTTCAGAAAGAACCTCTTTCAACTCAGCAATATCTAATGAAAACTCATTTTCCCCACGCCCATCAGCCTTATATTCATCATGTACTGTGAAATATGCACATAAATGGTCATTATCTTTAATTTTTCTAACAACTACTGCAACAGAATTGATTGGGGCATAATCTGAAAGAACAGATTCAATTTCTCCAATTTCGATTCTTAATCCCCTAAGTTTAATTTGATTATCCAAACGTCCATAAATTGAGATATCACCATCTTCATGCAATTTAGCATAATCACCAGACCGATAGAATCTTATTCCATTAATCTCAACATAAGCCTTTGCATTATTTTCAGGACGGTTCAGGTAAGCTCTTGAAACACCATAACCTGCAATATACAATTCCCCCATAACATTTGGAGGTAGGGGATTTCCATCAAAATCCATAATTCTTTCATAAACATTAAAAAATGGCTTACCTACTTTAAGTTGACCATCATCAATTAGACGTGCATTACAAACAACCGTTGTTTCAGTAGGTCCATAAATATTATATAGTTTACACTCAATATCATCCAAAGCATCCAATAATTGTGGAGGGAATCCCTCTCCTCCAATACAAAATATTTTGAATTTAGAAAATTCTTCAATTAAATCATCCAATTCCAAATATTGCAATAGACGTGAAGGAGTTCCATTATAAACATTTGGACCAGTTCTTTTAATGAAATCACATAAAGCCAATGGATTTTTATATTCCACATCATTAGCAAATGCAATAGGAATTCCATTAAGTAATGCAGTCATTGTTTCTTGAAGCAACATGTCAAATGCGACAGTAGAAATAGATAAAGCTTTATAATTTTCAGCTTTGCCATTAGTCGCTAAATCATAGGCGTAAATATTCTTAGGGTCAGGATAGACAAAGTTAGCAAGGTTTTTATGTTCTATCATTACTCCTTTTGGAAGGCCAGTTGACCCTGAAGTATAAATAATATATGCAAGATTTTCCGGTTTTAACTCAGGATTAGGGTTAGAAGTATCAGTTTCTTCAAGCAATTCAGAAATACTTATAAGATTATCAGAATATTCACTTAAGTCAATGTTTTTAATATCAACAATATCATCAATGATGATAAATTTAGAGTCACTGTCAGTTAAAACATGCTCAACCCGATCTTTCGGATAATCTGAATCAACAGGTATGAAAGCCGCTCCAGATTTTAAAATACCAAATATGGAAGTAAATACATTACTGTCACGTTTTAATACAAACATCACCTTATCTTCTGCAACAACACCTCGCTTAATAAGCGCATTAGCGATTTTATTTGCCCTAACATTTAATTCTTCAAAAGTAAAATCACCATCTTCAGCAGATATTGCTAAATCATTAGGATACAAATCGACTTGCTTTTCAAATATTTTGTTTAATCTGTATTCTTCAATATCAACAAAGTCTATATTATCTGCTCCCCAATCATCATCTTCAATCATGGAAATATCTTTCAATAATGTATTTTCATCGAATGTTGCGAATTTATGTAAAACTATGGATATGCAATCTAAAAATGTATTAATTAACTCATCTGAGTAGAGTTTATCATTATATTGACAAGCAATTTTATATTCATCACCAATTTCTTGAACATAAACATTCATTTTAAACTTCAATGAATCATGATCAAGTGAATCCCTTTTATGAGTTTTTCCAGCCATTTCAATATCATGAATAATATTACCATGATATGCATACATAAAATCAGGAACAATATCATGTTCATCTGCAATTTTTGTAAATGGATATGATGAATACGTCAATACATTGAACCATTCATCATTAATATAATCAAAGAATTCCTTAATAGATAAATCCGAATTCAATTTCAATGCTAACGGCAAAGTTTTTACCATCATTGCTAATGTTTTTTGTTGATTTGGATTAAATCTACCATTAGAAATTGTTGAAATTAATAAATCTTTATTATAAACAAATTTTGAAAGCACGAATGACGTAACTGATAAAAATAAATTGTTTTGAGTAATTGATTTATCCATACATAATTCATCAATTTCCGATTTATTCAGGAAAATAGATTTATCCGCACTAACGCCCTCTTCCTCTTCACCATTTATGTCTGGTGAAACGACTGTTGCTTCATCAAAATCTTTAATCTTATTTAAGAAGAATAATTTTGCTTCTTCATATAAACTAGATTGTTCAACTTTGCTTTCACTTAAACTGTATTCAAAACCATCGATTTCTTCCAGTTCATAATCTCTGCCATCATAAATACTGGCTATTTCATCAAATAATATGTTTAATGATGTTCCATCCATTATAATATGATGGAAATCGGCAAGCAAAATGGAGTCATCAACAATTTTAAATCTAAATAATGGGCCTTCATCAAGTATAAACGGTTTTAAAAAGTCGTTTTCATCATAATCATAAACGATTTCAATTGTATCATCAATATTCAAATTATCTCTTCTTTTCTGATAGACTTCCCCATTATTCATGACAATTATTGATTTTAAGTAAGGGTGATTATTAATAGCTTCAATAATCGAAGATTTAAGCTTGTCAGAATCTATTTTAAAGCCAAAATCAACTTTTTTAGAAAGATTATATGATACTTTTTCTGGATTTTTCAAACAATCGAAATAGACTCCCAATTGGTTCTGAGTTAATGGATATAATTCCTGCAAATCCTGTATATCCTCTTCATCAAAAGTAATCTGTTCAGCAATATTTTCAATGCTTTTGTATTTCATTACCTCAGTAACCATTAGTTGGGTGTTGAATTTATCGTAAACGGCTGAAACTAATTGTACTACGGAAAGTGAGGTTAGACCGACTTTAAATAAATCTGTGTTTACTCCAAATTCGCTTGTACCCAATAATTCTGAAACGATATCAAATATTCCCTGTTCTATATCGTTTGAAGGTTCGATGAATTCGTCCAAATCAATGTGTGGATCAGGTAAATTTTTAAAGTCAGTTTTACCGTTTGGTGTTTTTGGGAATTCATCCATTTGTATAAAGAATGATGGGAGCATATATTCTGGTAAATTATCCAATAGATGTTGTTTTAAAGCTTCTATATCTATTTCTTCAGTTGCTGTGAAATATGCGCAAAGATAATCTGTATTG
>CACYVR010000043.1 GCA_902777885.1 uncultured Methanobrevibacter sp. | reverse complement strand
GCAATTTCAAGCGGTCAATCTATGGATGATATATTTAATGTGGGTCCCGCTTTAATTTTACAGCAATTGGGAGATTTGGGGACTCTTATAGCATTGCCTGTTGCTTTATTATTGGGCTTTAGAAGAGAGGTTATTGGTATGACCAGTTCTATTTGTCGTGAACCTAATTTAGGGATTATCATTGATAAATATGGTTTCAAGTCTCCTGAAGCACGTGGAGTTTTAGCGGTTTTTGTTATCGGATCTATTATTGGAACCGCATTTATCAGTTTTTTGTCAAGTATATCTATTTCAGTTTTACCAATTCATCCATATGCTTTTTCAATGGCCTCAGGTATAGGGAGTGCAAGTATGAATGCTGCGTCATTGGCTTCAATATCTCATGTTTATCCATCCATGGCTACTGAATTTGAAGCTTTTGCCGGTTGCAGTAATTTGCTTTCATTCTGTTTCGGTATTTACATGTGAAAGCAGGATAAGTATAGTACTATAGAGGAATTAACTACCGGTAAGGTTAAAAGATGGGCTGCATTGCTTTTGGTCTTTTCAATTATTGTAACTGTTGGTAATGTTGTAGGTTATAATTCTCCAGTAGTTGATTCCTTTATTGGAATGTTGATAATTTCTCTTATTACTCTTATAGGCATGGCTCTTGAAAGATTTGTTCCAATTGACATTCCGTCAATTATCTACATCAGTCTGATTGGAATATTTGTAGCTCTCCCTATTGTTCCAACATCCAATTTTGTTATGCATTATGTTTCACAAATTAATTTGGCCACTATCTGTACAGCATTTTTAGCATATGTTGGAATTGCAATAGGTAACGATTGGGGTGAATTTAAAAAGATTGGCTGGAAAGGAATTATCGTTACTATAATCGTCATTTCCGGGACCTATCTGGGTTCTGCAATTATTGCACATCTGACGCTGGCTGTTACGGGCATGATCTGATTTTTTAATTTTACATAATGCCCATATTTATTTCTCATTTTGAGAATTTTAACTCTTTTTTTATTTCACTATTTGTGAATTTTTAACAATTGAATCTTATCAATTTAAATATTATGTTTAAAAAAATATTAAGTGTATTAATAATGTTCATTAATATTACATTAATTACTAGAGTTGATTTTTATTCCAGATAAGGACAATGATGGCCAAGTTGAACATATTTATCGTGAAAAAACCGATAGAAGAATTTTAAGAAAAAATCCTTGGAAAGACCTTAGATTACATGGTACTGTATTGATTTTGGTAATCATTGCCGAATTGATTGGAACAATAACAATTCCTGTCACAAAAGATGTTGCCATAACCATCATGCCTTTGATTTATACAATTATTTTGGGTCTTGCCTTTTACCTGATAAAGCCTATAAAATGGATTCATAGAAGACAGGCTCGTATAGCTGAAGGAGCCATGATGCTTTTTATTGGTGTTTTGATTGCAAAATTGGCAATTTCCAGTGGTCAGTCAATAAGTCTGATTTTTGAAATGGGGCCTGCATTAATATTGCAGGAAATAGGACATTTGGCAACTATTTTAGTGCTTCCTATTGCTCTTCTTTTAGGATTTAAAAAGGAAGCCATTGGAATGACAAACTCCATTGGTCGTGAACCGAATGTTGCAGTTGTCGTTGATAAATATGGATTCAACTCTCCCGAATCAAGAGGGGTATTTGCAATATTCATTATCGGTACTGTTATCGGTACCATTTTTATCAGCTTTTTGGTCACTTTTTCATTATCCTTCCTGCCTCTGCATCCATATGCGTATGCTATGGCCAGTGGTGTCGGTAGTGCCAGTATGAATGCAGCAGCTATCGGACCGACTTTGGCTGCATTTCCTGGTTTGGAGACTCAAATTGAAGCCTTTGCAGGATTCAGTA
The DNA here is from genome assembly GCA_902777885.1 of uncultured Methanobrevibacter sp. Lineage (GTDB taxonomy): Archaea > Methanobacteriota > Methanobacteria > Methanobacteriales > Methanobacteriaceae > Methanocatella. Next base: position 5,423 of record CACYVR010000043.1, on the reverse strand, counting down.
ATCTGCTTTCATTCTGTGTGGGCATTTATATTGTGATATTTATCGCCCTTCCTTTAACCGAAAAAATTTACTATTGGCTGGAGCCAAAAATCGGAAAGGAGTCTCGTGTAGAAGTTTCGGAGGAGGAAGAGTAATATGCCTGATTTGATTGACGGAAGTGAAGCTGTTTCCGTACACGGTATTTTAAATTGGATTTTATTGTTAACTATATTTTCAGTAATAACCGTTATAGGTAATTATTTGGGTTATAAGCATCCAATGACAGATTCTTTAATTGGTATGGGAATATTGTCTCTCATTACTCTTGCTGGAGTATGGATGGAAAGAGAACTACCGTTTAATGTATCATCTATTCTTTATATAAGTATTATAGGTATTATCGTAGCATTTCCTGGTATGCCTACCTCTGAATTTGTGCTTAAGTACGTTTCTCAGGTTGAACTTTTATCCATTGTTACAGTATTTTTGGCTTATGTAGGTATTGGAATGGGTAAAAGCTGGGATGAATTTAAAGCACTGGGTTGGAAAGCAATTGTCATAACTGTTCTGGTTATTGCAGCTACGTATTATGGTGCAGCTATTGTAGCCCATATTGTGCTTGTGTTAACTGGTGTTCCGGCAGCTTAAATCCATTTTTCATTTTTTTAAGATAACTATTTAAGATTATTTATACAAAAATAATGTTGAGATTATTATGTTTTTACAAGATATTTCTAAATTCATTTCAAATTATCGCTATGAACAAGCTACTGTTGAGTCGATTAATACTATAAAAGCGGCTTTTCTTGATTTTATTGGTGTGGCTTATAGGGGAGCTAATGAAAACTCTCCGGCAATAGCCTTTAATACTATTAATGAAATATTTCATAAAAATGATGATTTAGGTTTGAAAGCATCAATCATTGGAAAGCCTGGCGTAAAAACAGATGTGTTGAACGCCGCATTTATAAATGGTATTTCAGCTCATACACTGGAATTGGATGATGGTCACAGGCAGGCACAGGCTCATTTGGGATGTGTTATTTTTCCAACTGCTCTGGCATTGTCTGAAGCTTATGGATTGGGGGGAAAAGAGTTTTTTGAAGCGGTCAATGTAGGCTATGAAGTTGGAATTCTTCTTGGAAAGCTAGTCAATCCTCGCCATAGGGATAACGGATTTCACACTACTGGAACAATTGGGACCTTTGTTTCAGGTGCTGTAGCATCCAAATTACTTAAACTCGATGAATCCCAAACGTTGAATGCATTGGGATTATGTGGAACTCAGGCTGCAGGTCTTTTGGAATCTGATCATGCCGGAAGCATGGGCAAAGTTCTCCACATAGGTAAGGCAAATTATAATGGAATTCTATCTGCTTTTCTTGCAAGAAATGGATTCACCGGTGCTGAAACTATAATTGAAGGCTCAGAAGGATTTCTAAAAACGATGGTCTATCATGACGATTTCAATTCCAAAGACTTTTCATTTGATTCAATTTTAGAAGATGTCGGTACGGTTAAGGTAAGAGACATCTATTTCAAAAAATATCCTTTTTGCAGACATTTGCATTCTTCAATAGACACGGCATTGAAATTAAGGACAAGTCTAGGTGAGGAATATGTGCATATTGAAAATGTTGCCGTTAAAACCTATGATGTTGCAGCAGACCACAACAATTTCCAGCCAAAAAACCTTGAAGAGTTAAAGCAAAGCCTTCCCTATGCGGTCGCCATTTCTTTGGTAATGGGGGAAGTCAACATTGACATGTTGGATATGCTGGTTGAGTATGGGCTGTTTGAAAATTATTCCACAGTTGATAAGGTAAACAACATTAAGGAACTTGTCAATAAAATGATTATTCTAAAAGATGAAAAATTAAACGATTTGTATCCTAATAAAAGGCCTTCCAACGTCATTATTAAATTGGATGAAGAATTTAGAAACGGAGTATTTCAAAATATCACTTTCATTCCAAAAGGTGATTTTGAAAATCCATATGACTTGAGTGAATTAATCGACAAGTTCAAAGACCTGAATCCTGATTATAATATAAATAATCTTGTAATAATAGATGAATTGGATAACTATTCAATGACTGATGTTGTCGAGGTTTTAAATGAATAATACTAAAGACTTTTTAAAGCAAATGGGCATTGATGAGGTTGACTCAAGCTATGAATCTGACAAAAGATTTGAAGATGGAGGACAATTCCGATTTGAAGTTCCCGGAATTCAGTCACCAAAAACTATGAAAGCTCTTTTGGATGAAGCCGACCGACAGAATCTTGTAATTCATAGGGTAACCCAAACCAAGGGAATAATGCTTTTAACTGATGAGGAAATTGCTGAAATGGTTGATTTGGCTAAAGATTATGGCTGTGAATTGTTCTTATCTGTCGGGCCAAGAGCAACTTATGATACATCAGCTACAGTCCATACAAAAGAAGGAAGCAGAATCGGATATCGTTTAAGGGGATATGATAACCTTGTTTATGGAATAGAGGATGTTAAAAGAGCAGTCAATCTTGGAGTTCGGGGAATCTTGTTATATGATGAGGGTTTGCTTTTTGTCTTAAATCAAATGAGGCAAAACTCTCAGCTTCCCAAAAATCTTCACTTTAAGATGTCTGCGCATGCAGGCCACGGAAATCCTGCATCAGCCAAACTTCTGGAGTCCATTGGTCTCGATTCAATCAATCCCGTCAGAGACTTACAAATTCCAATGCTTGCATCCATCAGAGATGCCGTTGATATTGCAATAGATTTGCATACGGAAAATCCAAAATCAACCGGCGGCTTTATCAGGCATTATGAAGTTCCAGAATTCATTAGGGTAGCCTGTCCGGTTTATTTAAAAACAGGTGGCTCCGTTGCGGCCAATCACAATTGGGATACCACAGAAAAAGAAGCCGTTGCCAGAATAAAACAGGTCAAATTAGTTGAAAGAATGATTAAACAATATTTGCCTGAAGCAGTAATGTCACCTAAAAGGTCTGCTGATTTGGCTATTCCTGAGTGATTATGATGGACATTGTCGATAAGGTATCTGATTGCATTATTGAAGCAAGCACCATTCTTTCTGATGATAAAAGAAATGCTTTAAAATCAGCCATTGAAAATGAAAGTAATGAAAATGCTTTATGGGCTTTAACCCAAATTCTGGAAAACTATGAAGTGGCTCAAAAAACAAAGTTTCCATTATGTGATGATACGGGTATCCCTCATGTAATAATTGAAATGGGATCAGAAAGGGAAATTACACAGGATTTGATTTCACAAATTAAGGAAGGAATTTATTTTGGATTAAATAGGCTTCCTGCAAGACCTATGGCCGTTAAGGGTGATTTAATTGAGAGAATTGAACAGTCACAGGGATTGTATGACGATCCAGGATTAATGAAACCTGCTTCTTTTTTAATTGACAATTCAGAAAACCCAGATACATTAAATATTCATTTTTTACTCCAGGGAGGAGGTCCTGAAATACGGGCAAAGACTTACAGGGTTTATCATAAACGTTCTTTTGATAATGTTATTAATGAAGCTATCAGCTGGCTTAAGGACTCTTTAAAGCTTTTGGGCTGCACTCCTTCAATTCCGTCCATAGGCATTGGCCGTACTCATTATGAGGCATCATCATTAATGCTTAAATCAATGGCATATGGAAATCTTGACAATTTGAGCGATGCAGAAAAGCTCGTCACTGAAAAATTAAACCAAACTGGTATAGGTCCTTTGGGTTTTGGAGGCAATACAACTGTTTTAGGTACTTTCATTAAAATAGGTAATCAAAGAGCAAGTGGGGTTCGTATAGTTTCTGTCAGACCGTCCTGTTTTGTTGAACCGAGAAAATCAACCTTGAGATTATAATATTTCCCTGAAAAAATACTATAACATTTATTAATGCATTAAATTATATTTTAATCATGCAAGAAAATAATTTCCATGTAAATGAACACTCTTTAAAGACTACCATTTCTAATGTAGAACCAAATAAATTAACTACAAGGGGATACAATCAGCAGGATTTAATTGAAAAAATTAGATATGCGGACATGATTTTCTTAATCTTAAAGGGAAGATTGCCTTCTGTTAAGGAAAGTAAAATGTTCAATCATGTTCTGGTATCTTTCTGTGATCATGGCGTAACTCCCCCAAGCACTCAAACCGCAAGAATCATAGCTTCATCAGGCTCTCCCTTAAACTCAGCAGTTGCAGGAGCGTTGCTTTCTTTTGGTCATAAACATGCAGGAGCTATTGAAAAAACAATGGAATTATATCAGTCCCACATCAATTCATTAATTTTAACTGAAGACAGCGATTTGGATAATAAACAGATTGCAAGCCTGGCCATTGATATTTATGCTGATTATTCATCAAGAAAAGAAAAGATTCCTGGTTTTGGCCATAGATATCATACTTCAGATCCAAGAGCCGAAAAATTAGTTCAAATGGCAATCAAGGAAGGTTTTGTAGGACCCCATATCAAATTGGCCATAGCTATTGAGGATTTAACAAGCAGTAACAAGGGAATTAAGTTAAATGTCGACGGAATTAACGCAGCTATTTTATCGGATTTGGGGTTCACGCCAGATTTAGGTTTGGGAATATTTATAATTGGTCGTGTTCCGGGAATTATTGCGCATATTCATGAAGAAAAAATGGATGAAGACGAATTTAGACGTTTTTGTGATTTGAATGATGTAATCTATGGAGGACGTTAAATGGAATTTGATGAAGTTATCAATAAGAGATATAGTGTCAGAGGTTATTTGGATAAGGAAGTTGAAAAGGAAAAATTGGATTATGTCTTAAAAGCAGCAACTATTGCTCCTACTGGTGTTAATTATCAGCCTTTTAAAGTTTATGTCATTGACACCAAGAAAAATAAGGAAGCATTATCTGGAATCTATTCTGCAAGCTGGTTTACAGAAGCACCATATGTTTTGTGTGTTGTTGCAAAAACCGATGAAGCATGGGTTAGGAAATGGGATAACAAGAATATTTCAGACATTGATGCCACTATTGTTATGGACCATATTATTCTGGCTGCAACAAGTGTCGGACTTGGAACTTGCTACATTGCAGCATTTAAACCGGATAAAGCAAGAGAATTCCTGGAATTGGAAGATTCTGAAGAACCTGTGTTATTCACTCCTTTAGGTTATGGGAATGCTGAGCCAAGAGACACTCCAAGAAAGGAAATTGATGAATTTACAGTATATTTATAGATTATTATGGATTTATTTATTCTAAAAGCAGATGGTCCTCAGGAAATAAATAAAATTTCTGAGGAATTGTCTTTACAGAAATTTAAGAAAATACAGGAAGAAAAGCATTTCATTCTGATGAAAAAGAACAGGTATGGAAATTACTATGTCCACATCCTGTTTTTATTCATAGGATTGTTTTTCTTTTATTTTGCATTGATTGTTAATGTTGT
>CACYVR010000042.1 GCA_902777885.1 uncultured Methanobrevibacter sp. | reverse complement strand
TTCATTCATTAAAGGACATGTTGAAAGACCTTCAACACCATATTCCTTTGCCAAATCCTCTTGAAGAGTAGTTTTTAAAATTGTTATTTTTACTTTTTTCATGGTTAATGTTTTATTTTTTCACAGCATATTTTTTTGGATATGATGATTCGATATTGCTTTTATAATTTTTCATGTATGCATTAATTAAATCAAAAGTAACCTGCCGGATATTATTTTAATTAAATGAATTTTTCATTAAATGGATATGGCTGATAAATTAATTCAATTGTCAGTTCAACATACATGGGAGTATATAAAAAATTTTATTTGGTGCGTATAATATAAGAGATAAATACTTGATGTTGCGATTTTTAAAACGGTGAAATAATGGATTATAATAAACTAATAATTGTTTTGGCAGTAATTCTCATTGTAATTGCTGTGGGATGTTTGATGATGTTTAATCAGACAGCTAAAAAGACAACAACCAATACAGCAAATGTTACGAATACCACAAATACAACTAATGCTACTAATATTAATTTAACAAATAATGCTACTGATAGTACTGAATCAAAGCAAAATCAAAATAATTACGATTCAGAATATACTCGGGGTAAGGTTAATTCCAAGGATGTGCCATCAGACATATATTCCCGATGGGATACGGATGGGGATGGAAAATTTTCCTCTAGTGAGCTGGATGTTCATGATAGAGATTTAGGACAGGGGAAATATTACACTGGGCATGAAAATATGAAGGATAGTCTAAATACTTATCCAAATTAGATTTATTGTATTGTAACTATTTTTTAATGGTGAAATGATGATTCTGTAAAGTCCAAAAAATATTAAAGTTGCTGTTTCTAAATTATACATTATTGGGGTGTAAAAAAATGGAATACAATAAAATAATAATAGCTTTGCTTGTCGTGATTGTTGTCATGCTTGTGGCAGGATTGGCGATTATAAATCCATTCAAGGAAGATGTTAACTTAGCCATTGTATCCGGCAACACATTAATGGATGGTGATTACTTGGCAATTACACTTACAACAGCTAATGGAACACCTGTTGTCAATTCTGTTGTCAACATTAAAATCACTGATGCAAACGGTGCTGAAAATATGCAGACAATAACAACAGATGACAAGGGAAAAGGGCAGGTGCAGCTGAACGGCCTGACGCCGGGCACATATAATGTCACAGCAACTTACAATGGAAACGGTAAGTATAAGGAAATGACAACATCACAGAATCTGAACATGCAGGCAGCGGCAACATCCTCAAACTCCCAAAGCGAATCTTCAAGTAATGTTGTAAGTCTGGATCTTACAAGCTTTGATACGTATGTCACAAAAAAAGTTGGCGACTATGAGGTTAAGGCTATGAAATGGAGGGGAACTACCGTTGGAGGATTAGGTGTTTACGTATATAAAAACGGTCAAATGGTTGATAAGAACTCCTATCTTTCAAGAGGATATATCTGCATGGACGGCAAATGGAAATGGACGGACTGGGGGACAGGTGGATCCGGTTCAAATTCATATCACAAGTATCCAGTATCCAATGATGTCATAATTGAAAAAGTTGAAGTAAGTTTGTGAAGGTGTTTTTCACCTTCTTTTTTTTTAATCTGCTAAATAATGGTTGATTTTAGTTTATAAATAAATTATATGCCTTATGTTATAAATAAATCATATTTCTGTAAAATAAGGATAAGTAGGGTTAGAATCGGCAAATTCTAATATAAAGTGTTCTTCCAGTCTAATGCTGTGATAATGTTTATAATCAATAATTGATAAAAAACGTGCCGGAAGAACAATTATTATTTTTCTTTTAATGATATTTAAATTTAGGTATTTAATGGAGATGTCAATAATTCAATAATATTTTACTGCAGTTAATGCACATACGCTGGCTAAAATAAAGATGGCAGCTATGATTATTAAATCATCTATCTTTGCACTGCTTTCATTGTTGTTTAAGTTGAAAACAAATGGTAAAAATGGCATTAAAGGAATAAAATATCGTACACTTACTCCTAAAATTTCTTTGAAGTCACCTACAGGTGTCCAAGTTAGGAATTGAATTATATTTATTCCGTAATATATCAATGCTAAAATCAAGAATGTTAAAACTCTAGTTTTTATTTTGAAATCATTTTTATAAGGATATAAGAATATTATTCCGCATAGCAATATGGGACATATGAGGTTTAAAAATTCTGATGTATATTCGTATGGGTGGAATGAGTAAATAAACAGTGAGTTGAAATGAATCCCAATTGATTTGGGGATTTGTATAAGCGTAAACATGGTTTCCGGCAAATGAGTTGTCATGAAGGATATCTGGTTAGTCATATTAATATTGCTTTTTAATGCATGATCTATTCTGAATGAGTTGTAATATGTCGGGACTGAATACAGTTGTGACCACAGGAGGCAGACTGCACTAGCACAGATTATGAATAAAAATAAATAATAGAATTTCGTCTTATAGTTTTTGATTGGGATAAATAAGAGCAGGAATATGAATGCCAGATAAGGTGTTCTGCATAATGCTATTAAAATCGTTAAAAGAGTAAATATTGCAATGTCTTTTAGCCCAACACTATTTTCACCCGATTTCAGCATGGATAGGAAAAATGAAAAAATCAAAAATCCAAGGCCATTTGACATGGAGTCGATACTCATTGATGCACCTTGCATGACTATTATCGGAAGACATGCAATTGCCATTATTGGTACTTTAAGTACTGGTGCTTTTTTAACGGAAAGTGCTATTAGGGATGCATACAGCACAAGATTGAATGCTCTTCCTAACCATAATAGCCAAATTGCATTCAAATCAAATAATTTGGCCAAAAATACTCCAAATGCTTGAGCAAAATATCCATAAGGTGGATTATGGGCGAAACTTGATGTATAAAGAATATATGACTCATTTATGGGTTTATTGTCAAAGTCAACATTGAAGACGGTATTGCCATCATTCCATGCAAAATCAAGGACTGATCCTATTGTTCTATATCCTTGAAAGTGATTTCCGTCCCATGAAGGAACCTCTTTGCTTGCAGTGACGTATTCTGGGAAAAGTTCTCCTCTTGATGTGATTTCTGAATGTGTAAAGTGTTCAAACTCATCAGGAATTATTAGCATCGGGGATAGGAATGCAAATACCAAACCAAAACAGAGTATTACAACAAAGGCTACCTTGTGCAGCTCCGTATTGTGGATTTTATAGTAGAGAATACAGAATATTCCTAAAATCATGACTAATATGAAAATTATGATTTCCATTTCTGGATGAAGATAATTCGCCATATTGAAAGTTGACAATGTTGAAATAAGGGTTAGGATAAAAAATATTAGTATTGCTTTTCTATTTTGCAAAAAAGCATTTTTATAATCTTCTGTTATTTTATAACTCAATTTCAATATCAACCATCATCCTTATTCAATATTAAAATTCTTTTTATGATAAGATTTTTCATTTTATTTATATATAAATTTTACATAAAAATATATTGTCAAAGATAAAATAGTATATTTGATGTACTGTAGAATATGCGGAGCAAAAATCAATGATAAGAATACCTTCTGTCCCAAATGCGGGGCAAGCGTTAAAGTAAAAGCATCCAAAAAATCATCCGCTATCAAGTCAAAGATTTTACCATTAATCGTTTGCTGTGTTATTGCCATGATTGCTTTTGGAGCCATTTACTCTTATTTTGGCGGCGCAAACAAAAACTATATTGACAATTCCGCGCCCAATAAAACTTTGAATTCCTCCATGATTTCTGAATTCATGAACAACAGCACTTCAGATTCATCCAGATACATTCCTGTTGAGTCAGATGATTCAACCAACGATTCGGCTCATTCATATTCCCGCCGTGAATTTCCGTCTCAGCGGTGATTTTACTTCTAAAAGTCAAGTCCTTAAAATAATGCAAAAAATTTATAAATATATTAAATATAATTTATATTTACTAGGTGTAGCCTATGAATTTTAAGGAATTAATTTTGGTTATAGCAATAGTCGTTGTTGTTGTGGGAGCCGCTATCTTTTTGATGTCAAATATGACGCATCCGAAAGCCGATTCAAAAATGATAATGACAAGCAATGCCACATTGGATGACGGGGATAACTTTACAGTCAAGCTGACGGATTTAAACAATACTCCGATTCCAAACCAAAGCGTCAGCATCACTCTTGTCAGTTCAAGCAGCCAATCTGTTCAAAAGACTTTGCTTACTGACAAAAACGGGCAGGCAAGCTTAGAGGTCAATTCATCAACCAAGGGCAGCTGTGCAGTTAAGATAAAATATGCCGGAAATGAAAAGTTCAACGGATGCAATTTAACTGAAAACTTAAAAATCAATGAGAAAGTCATAATACAAAATTTAACCAACAATACTTCAAATATGACCTCAAATATGACTTCAAAATTGACTTCCAACTTGACGACCAAAAATACTGTTCAAAACCAGATCGAAACCGTTGAGGACAGACCTTCACGTTATTACTATTACGAGTATTCAGACGGCGATGTGGTTACCTATGAAGACTACTGATTGTGTTTTTAACTTTGTATAAAACAGGCCGATTCATTATTTTAAAGGTGGGGAAGTTGAATAAGAAAATTTCAAATATTTCTCAAATAATATTGAGCATAATCGTAATCATTGACGTGGTATTTATAACGTCCACCATCATCTTTGACGTTTCAAATGAATTCTATCAAAAGATTGTGCTTTTCGACATAATCACATGTATTCTATTGCTTTTCGATTTCTTTTTGCAGTTTTTTAGGGCAGATGATAAAAAACAGTATTTTCGGGAAAACTGGCTGGAACTTTTTGCTTCAATTCCTTTCGATATAATACTTTCTCCATTCATATTCCTCAGATATCTGAGGCTGATTAGGCTTTTGAGAGTACTTTTCCTTGTAAGTGAATACTTTGAATTAATCGGCAAATTTTTAAAAAACACTCGTCTAGATGAAATTTTGGCGGTCTGCATCCTGATTGTTGTTGGAGCCACATTCGGTCTTTATCTGATTGATCCGGGAATGAACAACCTTTTTGACAATCTGTGGTTTGTTGTTGTAAGCCTTACGACAGTCGGTTATGGAGACATCACTCCCCATTCTGTTTCAGGAAAAATCGTCAGCCTTGTTCTTCTGATTGTAGGGGTGTTTATCTTCAGTGCCATTACAGGAGCAATGTCATCCTATTTCATGGATAAGCTATTGCAGGAAGGCTCATTTCGCATTCATGAACTTGCAGATAAAACCATTGAAAGTGATGCGAAACTGGATAAGATTAATGAGGAATTGATGGAAAATAAAAAGGAAATAAATGATTTGAAAAAAGAAATAAAAGAATTAAAGGAAATTATTCAAAAGAATAATTAGACTTTATCAAGGGCCTGGTCCACATCACATAAAATGTCTTCAATGTCCTCGATACCTACTGAAAACCTGATTAAATCAGGAGTAACGCCTGTGGACAATTGCTGTTCCGGGGAAAGCTGTGAATGTGTAGTGGAAGCAGGATGTACAACCAAGGACTTTGCATCACCGATATTTGCTAAAAATGACAGTAATTCAACATTTTCAATGAATTTCAATGCTCCGTCGTAACCTGCCTTGAGTCCGAATGATACTATTCCGCCGTATCCCTTTTCGGCATACTTTTTGGCCACTTCATGGTTTGGTGAGGATTCAAGTCCTGAATATGTTACCCATGCCACTTTTGGATGAGCCTCAAGATGCTTTGCAACAGCCATTGCGTTTGAAGCGTGTCTTTCAATTCTCAGTCCAAGTGTTTCAAGGCCCTGTAAAAGCAGGAATGATCCGAAGGGTGAAGGAACTGCACCGGTATCTCTTCCGACAACTGCCCTGATTCTTGTTGTAAATGCAGCTTCTTTGAAAGTCTGAGCAAAAACAAGTCCGTTGTATGTTTCATCAGGCTCAGATAATGTTGGAAACTTGCCGTTTGTCCAGTCGAAGTCTCCCTTTTCAATGATTATTCCTCCAAGGGTGGTTCCATGGCCTCCGATGTATTTTGTTGCAGATGATGCGATGATGTCTGCTCCATGATCAAATGGTCTTACAGAACCGATTCCAACAGTATTGTCAGCTATAAGCGGAATTCCGTTTTTGTGTGCTATTTCTGAGATTTTATCAAAGTCCGGAATATCCAGTTTAGGGTTTCCTATTGACTCCACATAGATTGCGCGGGTTTTATCATTGATGGCTTTTTCAAATTCTTCAGGAGACTGTGAGTCGACGAATGTGACTTCACGGCCCAATTCCTTTAAAGTGTTTTCAAAAAGCTCATATGTTCCGCCATAGAGATTGTCTGCAGATACGATATTGTCTCCGACCTGGGTAAGGTTGATGATTGCATAAAATATGGCCGCCATTCCTGAAGCCGTTGCATATGCTGCAGTTCCGCCTTCAATAGCTGCCATTCTTTTTTCAAATGCTTCAGTAGTCGGATTGGTCAGTCTTGTGTAGATGTTTCCTGCTTCTGTAAGTGCAAATCTGTTTGCAGCCTGTTCGGGAGTGTCAAATACATAAGATGTTGTTTGATAGATTGGAGTTACCCTTGAGCCGGTTTCATCCACTTCTTCCTGGCCTGCATGCACTCCTATCGTTGATATATTCTTTTTGTTTTTAATTTCATATGCCATAATAATCACTTTAAATATTTGTTGGATTGTATATTAAATTCTTTTTGTGGGAATTAATCTAATATTGATGATATTAAAAATCATTTCAAAAAAATACTTCATTGGATGGCATTTAAAACTTTTCTCTTTTAATATTTTTTTTATCTTGTAATTATTTTTTTAACCTATTATAATTTTCCCTTTTAATTTAAATATTGATTTAAAAAGGTTATATTTAATAATTCGGTAAAATTGTTCTTAAAAGAAACTAAGCAACTTATATATTACTTATAATAGATAATTATCTACTTACGTAAGTTTATCTTAATTTCTAGAAATTAGGAGGAAGATATGACAGATGAATTAAAAAATTATCGCATCGATAAGCCAATGGATTACCTCCATAAAAGATTGTTTTTGTATAATGGGCCATTAATGCATGAGTTTTTCAAGTTTCCAGGAAAATATGTAGGTCCATGTCCAAATTCAAATTTAAATGGAGACGGTTCAATTTCAGAAGTTGACATATCCTATCTGGTAATTGATGGGGAAAATCAAAAATTAATAATAAATGTCGAGGATGAAACCAGCAATGTAAACGAAGAAACACTAAAAAAATCGAATAAATACAAGATAAATCATCAATATGCATATAAGTATCCTGTATATTCAGTTATAACAACATCTCTACCAAGTCATCGGTGTTTAAAGGAACTAAAAACTTCTCCAACTGATATTTTTAGACCAAAAATAATTTCATACTTGGATTTTAATGGTGAAAAAATTTTAAATAGGTTAAAAACAAAAATAAAAAACAATAATTTTCTCACCAAGTTGCAACTGTTATCATTAATATTAGTAATAAGGACATTTCCAAAAAATAATTCTGAAATTCTTGAAGAGATTTGCTCTCTCATTAAAATAGCCAAATCAAAAGATAAAGAGTTTAAAATGGAAATGGTATATTGCAGCAGATATATTATACACAAATATGCAAAAACTGTTGAGGATATATTAAGATTAGAAGAGGTGGTAGGCTTGAATAAAGCAGTTACATGTGGAAGTATTATAGAAAACATTAAAAACTAGAGGTAGTTTAAGTATTTTGAATGCTTTGGTTACTGATCCGGATTTTGATTTATCCATTGATTTGTTGGTTGAAAAATTTGGATTCACCAGTGAGCAGATACTTAATGGAAAATAGATTATTTTTTTCTATTTTCCTTTTTTTCGTGTTGATTTTAGTCATTTTTTAGAATAATTTTTTCATTAACGTGTTGATGGTAAGTTGTGGATTGACAGCAATTGCATGCGAAGTTATATGTCCAACCTTAATTAAATGAATCCATTTAATGAATAAATTATATTTAAATATCAATATTCATATACTAATAATCAGATGCTTCTTTAAAAAGTATGCAAATCTCAATAGGATAATGAAAATTTGGTGGGAGAAATGACTAGAATTTGTCCTGAATGTCAAACGGAAAATGATGATAATAGAGAATTTTGCAGAGAATGCGGAGTTAATCTGGTTGATGTAGCTTCATCAGAGTCTGATGATGCATCCGAAAACAAATGGGCTCTAAAATTATTCTATTGGAAGGATGAAAAGACTAATAAATACAGAATCGCAAAGTCAAAAATCATTTCAGAGATTGTATTCTTGTTATGGATTATCTATTTTACAATATTTTATTTATTCATTTCTAATGTTAAATACGGTGTTTTTCCAGTTGTAGCGGCCACATTGGTTCTTTCTTTTGTTTTAACCCTTCCGGTATTGGCTGTTGGCTTTTTGATTCATAAATTTCTCAATTAATAAACACAATTTATTAATATGTGCAAGATTAAATGTATATGTAGTGATAAATTGGTGTTGAAAAAAATGAAAAATAAGAAATATCTAGTTATAATTTCTCTTGCAATACTATTTTTCTCCATAAATTGCATATCCGCAAGTGACAATGCAACGGATTTGTTAAGCATTGACGATAATGGCGATGATGTGCTTTCATATGGATATAATAGTATAGAAACTCATGACATGGTAAAGACAGTGGGAAATGCCACACAATATGAAGCCACGTTATATGACAATGACCACAGACCCTTGAAAAATACAAGAGTTCCTCTTGAAATAAACAAAAAGACATATTATCGTACAACCGACAGCATGGGCTTTATTAGAATGAATATCAATTTAATGCCTGGGGCATACGATTTGGAGATAACCAATCCCGTAACTTTTGAAAGTGAAATATCTGAAATTACCGTTTTGCCTAATCTCATTAACAATTATGATCTGACGAAGTATTGTCGTGGAGCCAACCAATATTACATAACTGCCTTAAACGGTCAGGGAAATGCAGTGCCTAACCAGCAGATAACCTTTAACATACATGGGGTATTTTACACTCGTACAAGTGATGAAAATGGTAGGGTAAAGCTGAATATTAATCTTGAGCCTGGTGAGTATATTCTAACGGCAATGCATGGAATTTACAAAACATCCAATAAGATAAATGTACTGGAAAGAATCGATACCATATCTCCAACTTTTTTCAGATACTATGAAGAGGAAAGGGTGTTTAAGGTTCAGGTATTGGATGATAACGGTCAAGCGTCACCTCAAAACGAAAATATTAAAATCAATATTAATGGAGTAATCTATACTCGAAGCCTTGCCAATAATGGTGAAGCGAAATTGAATATTAATCTGATGCCCGGCACTTATATCGCAACGGTTGATTATAAGGGCTACAAGAAGTCATTCGCCATTGATGTTGAGCAAAATCCCTATGATGCCAACAGACCGGCTTATGATGATTTGAGATATAAGAAAGCTACTTTTAATCCTGCCAATCCCGCATATTATAAAGGACCAAATCATATTGATGAGGTTGTAAACGGCTGGAATCCAAGTGCGCATGAAATATCACGTTCATTCAATCCTGATGGAACGATTAATGTAAGATATGATGATGGCTACTTCAGGCTTGCCGATTCAAACGGATATGTAATAACCTGGGGATTTGCTTAGTTCATTAAAAAGAGAGCTGATGAATATTTTTCATCAGCGGAATTATTTTTTTAAAATAGATTGTTGAAATCGATTGTATCTTCTACAGCTATTCCCTGGTTCATTTTTTCAGCGGAATTGTATGCATCGTATATGCCGTATCCCCATATCAGTAGCCATGTTATCCATCCAATCAATATTAACATTAGAAATCCTGAAATTACTGCTCCGATAAAGAGAAGTATTCCCTTTTTTGTTAAGCCTATGTATATCTGGCCTAAACCCACAATGAAAAATGATAATATTGCAGCCAATCCCGGGCTTTTATTAGCATTTACAACTACTGGTGTATTCTTTGCTTGGGAATTGCCCGGTGTTGGACTTCCACATTCCGGACAGAATTTAGTGCTTTTCGGCATTTTAAAACCGCAATTTGTACAAAATTTGGTTTCCGTATTTACTTCTTCCTGAATAACTTCAATACCACATTCTTTACAGAATTTAGCTCCTTCTGGTAATTCACAACCACAGTTTTTGCATGGCGCCATATAATTCACCTAAAATATTATTAAATTGTTATATTAATGTCTGTTTAATAT
>CACYVR010000041.1 GCA_902777885.1 uncultured Methanobrevibacter sp. | reverse complement strand
AGCTGAACCTTGTGCTACGGAATCAGGAATATCTTTAGGACCTTGAGCTACACCAGCAATGTAAACACCGTCAGTTAAGGTGTCAACAGGTCTGAGTTTAGGGTGAGCTTCCATGTAGAATCCGTCTGCAGATTTGGAAACACCTAAAGTTTGTCTGAGTTCATCAGATCCTGCAGCATGTTCAAGACCAACACTTAATACAACTAAGTCATAAGTGTATTCAGTAATTTTACCGAGTAAAGTATCTTCTGCTCTGATGGTTAAGGATAAAGTCAGGTTCGTGGTCAATACATAATTGAGCGTTTTTCATGGAGTACATACAACATACTCTGGAACAGTAAGGTTTACCGATTTGCTCATCTCTTGAACCGACACAGTGGATGAATGCAACACGTTCAGGTTCAATACCATCTGAAGGTTTGATAACGTGTCCACCAGTAGGACCTGATGCGTTAATCATTCTTTCAATTTCCATTGCAGTAATTACGTTTGAGAAACGGCCGTATCCGTATTGGTAAATACTGGAAGGATCGAATGGGTCGTAACCGATTGCTGCGATAATAGTACCAACTTGTAATTCGATTTCGGTTGGTTTTTGGTTGTGATCGATTGCATCTGGACCACATGCTTGTACACATAAGTTACATTCGATACAGTAGTCTTTATCAATAGTTGCACATAATGGTACAGCTTGAGGGAAAGGAATGTAAGCAGCTTTAACCATACCTACACCTTCATCGTAATAGTTAGGTATTTCGATAGGACAAGCTTCTTGACATGCTCCACATCCAGTACATAAAGCTTCATCTACATATCTTGCTTTTTTCTCAACTTTTACATTGAAGTTTCCGATGTAACCGTCTACTTCTTTAACTTCAGCGTAAGAAATTAATTCAATATTTTCATGTTTAAATGCGTCTACCATTTTTGGAGCTAAAATACACATTGAACAGTCGAGAGTAGGGAAAGTTTTATCTAATTGTCCCATACGTCCACCAATGGTTGGGTTTCTTTCTACCATGTAGGTTTTGAATCCCATATCACCTAAATCTAAAGCGGTTTGGATACCAGCTACTCCACCACCGATAACTAATGCTTTGTTATCTACTGCAACTTTAGTAGCTTCTAATGGTTCAAGTAATCTTGCTTTAGCAACAGCCATACGAGTTAAGTCTTTAGCTTTTTCGGTTGCTTCTTCAGGTTGGTTCATGTGTACCCAAGAGTCTTGTTCTCTTAAGTTAGCAAATTCAAATAAAAATTTGTTTAATCCTGCTTCTTCAACACATCTACGGAAAGTAGGTTCGTGAAGACGAGGGGAACAAGCTGCTACAACAATACGATTCAAGTTTTTCTCTTTAATGTCTTCTTGAATCATAGCTTGACCAGGGTCAGAACACATATATTTGTAATCAGTTGCGTGAACAACGCCAGGTAATGACTTAGCGTATTCAGCTACTTCAGGACAGTCGACTACTCCACCAACGTTTACACCACAGTGGCAGACATAAACTCCTATCCTTAATTCTTCATTATTATCTCTTATTTCTGCCATAATTTTCACCTTGTACAAGTGTGCGAAATTATCTAACATATAGAGTTAGATATTAAATATGTAGTTGGAACACATTTATAAAGCTTTCTGATAAAATATGGGAGTAAAGTATATATATGATAAAAGAAAATAAGTCTAAAAACAGCTTTAATTAAAAAATAAAGCTTTATAAATACTATTATAAAATATAATATATTTTTATCAATAATTTTTAGGAAAGCAAAAAAATAAATTAACAAAAAATTGCTAAATTAACATGATAATTAACGGTAAAGTTACTAGGGAAAAAACCGTGTTAATCAGTATGCAATCAGAGGTCAGCTCAAAGTCCAGTTTATATGTTATTGCCAAAATTAATGATAACATTCCTGAAGGCATGGCGGCTTCAATTATAGAAACATTATATTGTAAATCAACAAGGCCTAAAAAAGAAACTAACAATAGTGCAATGAACGGGAAAAAGGCCAGTTTCATAATAGAAGTGAAAATAATCATTGCTTTAGAGCGCTTTATGCCTCCCAGATCAATAGAAATACCTAATGACAACATAATTAAAGGAATTGCACCATTTCCTAAATAATTTACAGTATTTTCCAAAACGGGACCAATAGAGATATTACTTAAATTAAGAGCAATACCTAAAATAATAGCCCATAAAGGTGGGAAAAATGCTATTTTTTTAACTGCGGATTTTGGACTGCCTCCGAATTTTAAAACCAGAACAAATGACAATATTAAAAATATAATCATAGTAGCAATATCACAGAATATAGCTCTTAAAAATCCTTCATGACCAAAGATGCCCAAAGTAACTGGATAACCCATAAATGCAGTATTTGCAATCATAACAGTAACCAAAACACTCCATAATTTCTTATCCGATAAATTAAGCATTTTTAAAATGAAAAATGATATTATTCCAGTTACAAAAGATGAAGCCAAAATAATAAATGGAAGTATACCCAGTTGATTAATCAAGGATAAATCTGCCGAATAAAGAGCAGAAAAAATCATACAGGGCAGTAAAATATAAATTACTATATTATTTAATACATCAACATCATTAACTGATATAAAATCAATCCGCTTTAGAAAATAACCTAAAGCAATCATGAGAACAATAGATAAAATAGTAATTTCAATAGCATTCATTATAAAGAAATAGTTAATTAAAATATTTAAAATTAAAGGAAAAAGAAAAATAGATGAAGATATTTAGTCAACAATACCTTCATTAGTAATTTTGAATACACATTCTCCTTCAGGCAAATGAGGACTGTCAACTAAACGAGCAATTCTTTTACCTGCAAGTCCTTTTTTAAGCCAAATCCTATAAGTAGAAGCGTGTCCTAAAACGTGACCACCAATAGCTTTAGTAGGACTTCCAAAGAATGAATCCGGTTTAGCTTGAACCTGATTAGTAATAAATACCGCTACATTATATGTATTGGCAATTTGTTGAAGGGAATGTAAATGCTGATTCAATTTTTGTTGTCTTACAGCTAAAGACTCTCTTCCAACATATTCTGCTCTAAAATGAGCCATTAATGAATCGACAATGACCAATTTAACATTAGTACCATTTTGAATAAGTTCATTAATTTTATCAACCATTAATATTTGATGAGATGAATTAAATGCACGAGCAACATGAATTCTTTGTAAAACATTTTCTAAATCTAATTCAAAACCGTTAGCAATTTGTTTAATTCTTTCAGGACGGAATGTATTTTCAGTATCAACAAATACACAATCCCCATCAAGACCACCTAATTCTTCAGGTAATTGAACAGTTACAGCTAATTCATGAGAAATTTGACTTTTACCAGATCCAAATTCACCAAATACCTCTGTAATTGCCTGAGTTTCAATACCTCCTGCAATTAAATCATTGAATCCTTTACTTCCTACAGAAATATGACCAACATCTTTTCTTCTTTCATCAACTTCCAATGCAGTTTCAAAACCAATATCTTCAGCTTTACGTGCAGCTTCAATTACTTTTTCAGCAACACCTTCACCAATTTCAGCTTTAACTGATAATTCTTTTGGAGTAGCAGTAGCTAACCTCATCATATCTGCAAAACCTGCATCTCTTAATTTTTCTGCTGTTTTTTCACCGACACTTGGTAAATCTTCTAATTCCACCATAATAATCCATCCTTAATTTAATTTAATAATATTTTTGTAAAATTTTTCTTGGGTTGAGTTTTCTAACTTCATTATACTCGTCATAACTAACATTTGCAATAATTTCAACTGTGATACCTTCCAAATCTTCAATTCTGCCTTCTAAAGCACCAGGATCATCACTTACAATGTTAACTATTTCCTCTTTTGGCATTTCTAATAAATCTTCAACTAAATTGTCAAAGAATGTAACGCCAATTTCGCCAGTTTCATCTACCAATGTAGTTGGAATCATGATTGTAGTTCTTGGCTCATCAATAGTTTCACCACAGAAATCACACATGCTTTCACCATCAATATCCAAATCTCCAACATTATTGCCACAATGAGGACATTTTCTAATGAGTATCCTATCTTTAATAACCTCTTGAAGAGTTCCTGTAACACGGACATTCACATCATTGTCTTCAATTGCTTCAATTTCTTTAGGAACATAAATGGCTTCTTTAAGTTCTTCAAAAGAAGGTAAATTCATTAATTCTTCATCGCTAGGTTTTACAATAGCAGTAGAGCCCGCAATGTTTAAAGTTAATTGATCATTGTATAAGTCTATTCTAGGATTTTGGATTTTAATTGCTTCACCTTCATCAAATTCTCTTTTTGCATTATCGCCCCATAAGGATACTCTAATAGCTTGAGAATTATCAGCAATTTCAATATTTCTAAGTAAATATTTGCTGCCATCATCTCTTTCCAATTCACGAACATCAAATACTTCAAATATCCTTCCTATGACATAAACATTTTCATCATATTCGTCTAAATCTGAAATTTCACGATATTCATAAATCATTTTTTCTAATGTTTCAAATGACGGTAAAAATTTAGCTTCATCTTCTGATAATTTAATGACTCTTGAAGATGAACCAATATTTAAACTAATGGAATCCATGCTGAATCTGACTCTTGCATTTTCAATTAGATAAGCACTTCCAACTTCCAATTCTATTTGAGTTTTATCATCCCATAAAGATAATTGTATGATTTCAGTACCATCGGAAAATGATGCGGAGCGTACTTTACCTTGACTGCCATCGGATGGTCTTTCAAAAGTTCTAATGTCTCCTACAGACATTATTCTGCCCATTACATCAACATCAACATTTTCTTCATCACCCATCAACACTTGTTCTATTGGCATTGGTTGTAATTTTTCCTTAATCGCATCAAATATTGATAAATCTTCATCGGATAAATTTTTAGGATTTACACTAACTTGAGTTGAGAAATTAGTATTGACAGAATGTCCTTCTTGAGTATATTCATCATAAACTACATTACCACCAATTAATTTAACAATATCTCCTTTGTTAATATCTAAATCGGCACTTTCACCCCATAAAGTTACCCTAATGGAACCAGTATCATCTGTGATGTTAAAGTTTCTTAATTGGCCTTCGCTTTTATCAGATTTTCTGATAAATTTTCTTATATCCTGGATTTTAGTCACGACTCCAATGATTTCAATATCACTATCGCCGTCATCCAAGTCACCAATTTTTGAAATTTCATGTTCAAAATCAGGAACTTCAAAATCACCTTTTATAATTCTTCCATCCCAATGAGTTAAAGATTTTTCATCATTTCTTTCTCTTACTTGAGCTTGAAGAATTTTAATAGTGTCTCCATCATTTAAATCTAATGATTCGATTAAATCAACGTTATTATTCCATAAAGTGTATGAGATTGTTCCAGAAGCATCCTGAAGTTCTAAAGATGCAACTTTTCCATCCTTACCGTTTTTATTATAAGATCTAATAGGCGGGATTCGGGTAATTCTTGCAATAATATTTACTTTTGTATCGGCTTTAACATCTTTAATAGGAGTAATTTCTTCTTCATAAATAGGATAATCTTCAGGATTGGCGCCAACAGCTTTTTCAAATACTGATCTAGGCCTCATAGTAGCTTCAAGTCCAGAATATCCATCCTTAATATCTACACCACCAACATGGACAATGTCCCCTTCTGAAATATTTTTTAGGTGTTTAATATTTTCAGTCCATAAAACAACACGGATTTTGCCGGTTTTATCTTCAACATCTACATTACATACTTTTCCAGAGTTTCCTTTACGTGTTTTGAATGACCTTGGATTGCTTATTGTTTTTACAACACCGGTGAAAGATTTATCTTTATCTCCATCTTCAAGCAATCCTATATCGTCACTGGAATATTCTTCTCTGTCCATTAAAATTTCATTTTCTTTTTCAACATAGCGCCCTATGATTTGATCTGCAAAGGTTTCTTCATTCATGAATGAAACATCGGAATTTTCTTTTTTAAGTTTATTCATTTCATTTATGAATTCATCTTCGCTCATGAATTCTTTAATTTGATTATATTTAGCTAATAGTTCATCTGTCATTACAACTTCTTCAAAAGATGAATCAGTGTCATTTTCCACTACAGAATCTTCAGTTTTTGAAATGTCATCTACACCAATATGATTTTTAACAACTTCTTTTGCAAGGTCCACCTCATCCATAAAAGGCAAATCCTCAAATTCTTGGCGAACTTCTTCCATTTCAGCTAAAAATTCTTCTTCAGAGAGTATATCTTTGACTTTATTGTATTGTTCTAAAATTTCTTTTTCCATACCAAACCCCTCGTTAGAAAGTTAATTATTATTTTGTATTTTACTATAATATAAGTAATGTGGGAGAGCATTTGAAGAGTATTCGTCGATAGAAAAATCGCTTAAAATAACTTAAATAATAAATAAATAGATTAAAATGTGGTGATTATTAATATGCATTAGGATTTTTCTTAACAACAGTTTTTATCATTATACCTACATCTAATCCAAAATGCCAATTTTCTACATATTCTATATCATATTCTATACGTTTTTTAATAGACGTATCTCCCCTACAACCATGAATTTGAGCCCATCCAGTGATGCCTGGCCTAACCTGATGCTTAACCATATACTTAGTAATTTCTTTTCTAAACTCATCAACAAAATATGGTCTTTCAGGTCTCGGACCGATTACACTCATTTCCCCTTTCAAAACATTAAAAAACTGCGGTAGCTCATCGATACTAGTTTTTCTAATAAAATCGCCAACTTTGGTTTTTCTAGGATCGTCTCTTGTAGTCCATCCTGACTTTTCATCATTTGGACTTTGAACCTTCATACTACGAAACTTATACATTTCAAAAGGTTTGCCGTGGAACCCTATTCTTTCCTGTTTAAATATGATTGGGCCCGGAGAGGTTAATTTAATCGCAATGGCTGTAAGAATCATTATTGGAGAAGTTATAATAATAGCTATTATAGCAATCATATAATCTGAAATATATTTTATAGCCTTATTTAAAGGATCATCTAAAGGAACATATCTTATATTAATAATTGGAATATCTTCAATCATATCAACTGATGGCTGAGCAGGAAAATATCTTATATAATCAGGAACAATTTCAGCTTTTATTCCTACATGTTCACAGCTTTCCACCAATTCATTAATTTTATAATAATATTTTAATGGAATGGCCAAAACAACACGGTCAAAACTATTGTTTTCTAAAATTTTATCCAAATCCTTAAACGAACCAATTATTTTACTTCCTTCAATTTCCATACCGACATGACTACTTCTTCCCAAAAATCCACTAATATCAAAACCCAAATAAGGATTGTTTCTAATTTTTCGTGCAAAAGTAAATGCTAAATCATTATCCCCAACAATTAGAATATGCTTAAGATTTTTTTGGTCAATGCGTATTTTTTTAAGGAAACTTCTAATTACAAACCTTTCAATAATGCCAAATACGGAAGCGATAATACCTAAAAGGAACAGCATAATTCTTGAGAAATTAGGCTGATTTATAAGGAACAATATAGCAATTAACACGATAAAGGCTACAATATTAACTTTAATAATTTGAGTAGCTTCAGAAAAAATCGTTTTATAGGTTCTGCGAGGTTTATATAATCCAAAAGAAAAATATAAAATTAAATAAACTGGAATGACAGCAAAAATTAATAAGAAGGCATAATCCTGGAGAGGCAAATGTTCTCCAATAGGTCCAAATAGGGTAGTTTTAAAACGTAACCACCATGAAACGGCCAAAGATACAGAAATGACCAATGCATCTATTAAGACCAGCGCCAAATTAAATAATTTTTGATTTTCTCTTATCATATATTAACCACGAAAATTAGTTAATATATAATATGAACTTCATTAATATTTAATTTTTCTTTTTAAAAATATTCAAAAAAAGTTTAAGAACACATAATATGGAAATTCCTAAATAAACAAATAGATTTGTTAAAATATTGGACTCGTAAGCATGATGTTTTTTATAATAAATATACATTGCCCTGTAAAACTCATAAATAAGTTTAGGCCTTTGTTTTTTACTACTGGCACCTTTAAAATGAGTGATTTTATCCTTCCCATAGTAAACTATTTTCCAGTTTGCATCCTTAATTCTATAGCAGAAATCGATGTCTTCACCATACATGAAAAATGTCTCATCCAGAAGCCCTATATCATCCAGGACTTCTTTTCTGGTAAAAATAAATGCTCCAGTTAAACAATCTATCTCATAAACTCCATCATCATCCAAATCATCCAAATTATAATTATCTTCCTTACTGTTGGTTGGTATGTGGAACAATCTGAAAAATGAATTTTTTACATTAGGGAATGTTCTTTTACATGCCTTGTC
>CACYVR010000040.1 GCA_902777885.1 uncultured Methanobrevibacter sp. | reverse complement strand
CCTTAGGATTATTTTTAATTGATTTAGAAAAAAACATTATTTCAACTCTTAATTATATATAATATGTTAACATAAAAATAAATTTATGTCATACAAAGTAACTGTTATTATTCCATCATATAATAGTGTTGAATTTTTAGACTCAACAATTGATTCGATTAAAGCTCAAACAATAGGTTTTGAAAATATAGAATTGATTATTATTGATGATTATTCCACAGACTCAACACAAGAGTTAATTAACAAATATTGTGAAGAATACACTAATATAAAAACCTATGAATCCGGAAAAAAAACAGGAACACCCGGAAGAGCAAGAAATATTGGAATAGCTAACAGCGAATCTGATTATATTATGTTTATAGATCATGATGACAATTATCTGCCGGATACCGTAGAAAAGCTATACAATGCCATTACCCAAAATTCAAGTGATGTGGCCATTGGTAAATTCCAAACATTCGGTGAAAACTACTTTGTAACTGAAGACTGGATTACAGAAGACGTCATTTTAAATTCCATTGATGAAAATCTACTGTTTTTCTCCATAAATGGTATTTGGAGAATGATATTTCCAAAAGAGTTTTTACTTGAACATGACATAACTTTTCCCGAAGGAGTATTTGCAGAAGATTTGACCTTTATGATTGACACTTTCGTTAATGCAAATAAAATCGTGTTTATTAATGATGTTGTTTATAATTTCAGATTAAGAACTGGTGATAACTCATCTACAAGCCTATCAAAAGGAATGCATTATTTAAACGGATTGATAGACGGATATTTATATACAGTAGACGTATTGGAAAAAAACAATGCATGCAAATACTATGATACTGTCTTTAACCAGCACTTATCAGTCTGGCTTAGTGACGTTGCATTAAGTGAAACGATAGACATGGAAGATAAAAAAATACTGGTTGAAAAATCAATCCCATTATTTAAAAAACTGAAAAATGTAAATCCATTTCCTGAAAACAATGCAATAAAAAGCATTATCAATCAAATTATTGCAGGTAACCTGGATGAAGCGTACATGCAAATGAATGGGAGATTACCAATTGTTTACAAATAGAATCCATAATCTGGAAGTTGAGCTAAATCAAAAAAATGCACAAGTTGCAACGCTACAAACAACAAAAGGCTGGTTTAAATACAAAATAAAAAATATAAAAGAAAGATTATTTTAATCATTAACTAATCTTTTAAAAATACTGTCCCACTGATTAAGACGGGAAGGCAGATTATAATTCTCCGATATCGTCAAGCATAAAATTAATTTTTTTCAAACTGTAATTAAATTAGTTTCCATATTTGGAATATTATAGTTATTACTTGTAAAAGATTCTAATTTTTGTTTATTCTCTTCATTTTGTATTAACACAACAAAAATAGCATTAACACTAATAGATTTAGAATCAACCATAACTTTCATATTAAAGACAACTAACTCATTTAAGCTATATTTCGGAACATTAAGTATTTTAGATGCATCGTGAATTTCAAAAGCTACAGGAATATCATTTTCATCAAAATCAAGTAATATACCTTCATCAAGTTCAATTGTTTCATGATAGACATAGTTTTTCTTGACTTTAATACCCAATATGTCTGCATTTTCATCGTACATATATTCTACTTCAAATGAATTATTATTTGACAATTTTATCTCTCCTTTAACCTTTCTCTTCTATTTTTATTAAAATTATATGCAGTAATAACTTTAATGTTCCTATAATCATCTATTTCTATAATAATATATAAATCCATATTCCTATTTATTTCATTAGGATAAATTAATTTAAAACGATTTTCACTAGTTTTATTTATACCTAATGGAATTTTTTCAAATAAGCATTTTGAAATATATTCATGAGTGAAACCCCTTTCAAACCAATTTTTAAATATATGTTTATCAAATCTCAACAAACTAGGATTATAATCATTAATAATACATTGTGCTTCGTTTATATTATAATCAATCAAATATATCACATCAAGTAGGTAATTTTGTGATATTTCAAAAAAATATTCCTTATAATGGCGGATGATTTTTAGATAATATCTAATAATTATTTGATTTTAATATGATTTAAAACTTCGACTAATCTTTTAAAAATACTGTCCCACTGATTAAGACGGGAAGGCAGATTATAGTTTTTTAATATGTCATCACGAGCATTGTTTACCATACCATTTCTTAAAATAGGATCTTCAATCAATACGGATAATTTATCAACCCATTCATCTTCATTATTAGCTAAAAATCCATTTACTCCATTTTTAATAGCTTCATTATAAACATTCATATCACTTGCTACAACAGGGATGCCTAAAGCCGAAAACTCAATATATTTTAATTCACTTTTACATTTATTGAACTCTGTGTTAACTAATGGGATTATACCGATATCCCAGTCTGAATTTTTACTTAACCAATCATAAAATGTATGTAATGACATTGGATAATACGGGATTTTACGAACACTAAACCAATCTGAAGTTTCATCGATTGATGCACCGGCTATTTCAAATAGTACAGTTACGCCTTTCTTAGAAAAAATATCTTTTAATCTTAAAATTACATTATGAATCAATTCTATGTCATTTTCATGAGTTAAAGTTCCGAAGTAACCTATTTTTATAAAATCATTGCCTCGGAATGTAAAAGGTCTTATTGGCAGTGAATCATTAACATGATAATTTTTAATTACTTCAACATTTTTTATGTCAAGTTTATTGAAACGATTTTTCAACTCTAGAGTGCTTACAACAATTTGATCAGAATTGTTTGCAAGTTTTAATATATTATCAAAGTTGCCCAAAATATAATTGTAAGCCGGATTTGCCGGATTAATATCTAAAAAATCATCATCAGTTTCATAAATGATTTTAATATTATGTTTTTTTGCTTTCTTTAAAATTATAGTTGAATATGGATTTACCCTTTGAATTACAATTACATCAAAAATATGGGCGTTAATCATATTGTCAATATCTAAAAGAGGCATTATTTCCTGACCATAGATAAAGAAATGATAATCACCCTTTTCAGACAAATTGGAAAATGGAGTATGAATTCTTATAAATGGACATGCATTCATATTATCAAAATTATCCTCTAAAAAGACACCCACTTTAATTGTATCTGTTTTAAATTCTTTTTCAGTTACAATGTAATCAATTAATACCTTAGAATCCGTAATATATCTGTTGGTATCCAATTCTTCTTTAATTCGTTTAGTTGCAAATTTATCCAATTGTAAGTGGACATTATCAGTCGAATTTGTTAAAAAGTGAGGATATTTACGATTGAATCTTAATTTAGAATTATATCCTTTAGTTACATAATGAAGAAGAGGATCCTCATCGCCGATATTATTTTCACTTATATAATAATACAAATCAAAAATCGGATCAATATATTTTATCTTTTCGTCAATTGAATCTGTTTTAGAGCCTTCTTCAATAAAATGCAATATCGGATTGATGCATGGATGCATCTGAGAATATTGAGCTTCGTTTAAAAGGCCTAAATTCTTTATAATCTTATATTCAGCAATTTCTTCACCGGCACTAACGTTAGAACTTTTTATTGATCGAAGATAATGATTATTCTTAACCTTACGTGCTGCAACGCCTGCAGCCCTTAACGGTTTAGTTATTTTCATGGAATTTGAATTGATAAATTCATTATACTCATTTTGTAAAAAGCCAATACGGCCTGCAGTATCTATCCTATAACCCGCCATTCCTTTAACATCATTGACAAGCAGATAAAGCTCTTCACGAGATAATTCAATCGTATCTCCCAGTTCCATATTTTCCACATCAACTCCAATCTTCGCTCTTAAGTTATCGCTGGTAATTGGTGTTGTTAGAACAATTTTATGGTGGTAATTATCACCCTCTTTTGCCCAGTATTCATTATCCCAATAATAAATTCGGCTTACTGACGGATGAAAATCATTTTTCCAGGAAACATATGCAAAACTAAGCTGGTCCTGATTAGTGAATTTAATATTTTCGTCCCACCAATCTTCCATTACCTTAATGACATCAGGATGATTGTGCTGCCTAAATAATGCTCCCATAACGCCTAAGCCGTAATGCTCAGGAAAACCTTGAGACCTATAATATTCAACTTGTTCTTCCATAACGGCTCTTGGATAACGTGGAATGATTTTTGAAGCTTTATATTCCTCATAAACACAGTCCCTTTCTGTATGCACTACAACCAACATTTTGGAATTGGCTCGAAGGTTTTTATAAATATAGTCACGAATGCTTCCCTTAATTTTAAATGTTCCGTCTAACCAAAAACTGTATTTATAATCCTTTAAGTACTTATGAGGAAGTAACTTATATTGTTTTGCCTTTCTGTTATTGTCCAAAATTGATTCTTCCATTGGAATGATTTTCCATAAGTCGGAAGTTAAATCAGGGTTATCCGTAAAACATATATAATCACAATTTTCATCAATTACCTCAGGATGTTTTAAGGTATCATAATCTCCTGTAAAAGCCGTGTAAATAGCTATCTTACTATTTTTAATATCTTCAATTGTTTCATCATTAGCTTCTGTTGAATGATCAAATAAAGGTCTGTTGACATGTTCTTCAGAAACTTCCAGATATTCTTCATATATTTCATCATAACCCATAATATCACAAATATCTTTCATTAATTGTATCCATTAATTTTTTGGCATAATCATCGCTTTTATCTAAGCAAATATCATATCTTGAATCCTTATCATTAGAAATTAATACTTTAATTATATTTAGTCTTGAAATTATTTTTTCCACATCATAATCTTTATCATTTGATATTATAATGTCACAATCTTCACCAATTGCAAAATTTTCCAAATTCGGAATTAATTTAACATTGAATCCCATATTATTAAAATCCTTAACTATTTGGGAAATAAATTCATCATTTTTTGAAATGATTGAAATATCTATCTTTTTATTAGTTATAAAATGATTTTGGTTTATTTTATCTATAAAAATCTCTTTAAATAGATAATCTCCCCATTTATTATAAAAATACATTATATTTTCATAATTGAGCCTATTTTTCTCATCTTCATCTTCAACACGTGTAGCGGATTCATGGTGGAATAACAGTGCAAAAGGACAAAAAATTGATTTATAATTGTTTTTATATAATTTAAATGCAAAATCAATGTCTTCATAACCATAAAAATAATTTTCATCAAGCCCTCCAAGTTCTGTATAAATATTTTTAGGAACTAAAAGGCAGGCCGCTGTATTTGATATTACTTCCTTTTCGTGGTTGACATCACTTGAAAAAACAAGTGTGGAATACATATTATCATGATACGGGCCATAGACATAAGGAGTCCTTTCTTCTCTAAATTTTACGCCTGCATGCTGAATGCTATAAGATTTGCCCTGATTTTTCATATCTTCATAATATGGGAACAATAATTTTGCCCCAACAGAACCCGCATTATCATATTTTAGCATGCATCCGACCATTTCGTTAAGCCATCCGTATGTAGGTTCAATATCATTATTTAACAAGAGTAAATATTCACCTTTAGCAATTTTAGCAGCATCATTATTTCCTTTAGAAAAACTAACATTCTCTTTATTTTCGATTACAGTAATAGGCAAATCCAGAGAATATAAATATTCAACAGACTCATCACAGGAAGCATTGTCTACAACAATTATCTCATAATTTGAGTAATTTGTTTTTTTATCAAAATCCTCAAATAATCTCTGCAAGTGTCCAAGGCCATTTCTATTTAAAACAATGATTGAAACTAATGGTTCGTTTTCAAATTCATAATTGGATAAGAATGATTTATTTGTATCAATAATCTTTCGTCTTCTTAAAACAAAAGGGCTTTTATCAATAATAAAACCTTCATTTTCATTATCAATATAATGAATTAAAGGATTTAAATTGTATTTGTCGATTTCAGGATATTCCTGTAAGTATCTCTTAAGATTAAATGAAGGTGAAGGAAGCTTATATTCACTAGCACCATAAAACAAATAATGAATTAAAGGGTCCATTCCTGACTTTTTAACATTAGGATAAGCTTTTAAATAATAGTTTTTATCAAACAAGCCAGATTCCATTATCTTATCGTAGCTTTCTTGATAAAGTTTAGCTTTTTTTACATTAAATTTTGATTTTATTAAGAAATCTTTGAAATTTGCCATAGTTACACTTACTTTAAGAAATTAAATCTACTTTTTTTATGATTTTGATTAAACTCATTAATAACATTATTTTTTTCAATAAACAAATTAGCCAATTCATTATTATTCAGGAATTCCAAATCAAAATCAACAGTTAACTTGGAATTTAGATGATTATCGATAATATAATTTGGATCTAACGTTATAAAAATTTGAAACTCATCATTGACTGAATTGTCACAATTAGCATCTAAAACAGATAGATTATTGATTCTGCATTTAATAAAAGCACCCTCTAAAGGGTCAAAACGCAGATTTTTAATGTTTTCAAAATCCAATAAGTCAAAAGTTAACTTATTATTTTTTTGAGGAATATATTCGACAGATATTTTATTGACCTCGCTAAATCCATTACCATCATCAACATAGATGCTGGCTTGAGATTTTACTTTTGCTAACCGGTTGAAATATTTATATTTGGCTAAAAATGTTTCACTGTCAAATTTGTCTAAATTAAGACAATCCTCCCTATAAAACACTTCATAATCCGGGAATAACTTTCTGAAATTGTCTAAATCTAAACTTGAAACTTGATTAACGGAATCTTTTAATTTTTCTATAATTGAAATCTCGTCATTTATATCCCAATCATAAAAATAGACCCAGAATAATATATCGTTGATAAATTTAATATTTAACAGATTGACATGGGCGTTATTCAAATCATCCAATTGTTTTATCGAATCACACAAATCTAAGGCATGCCTTGGAGTGATATTTTCAGTTGTAGAGTCTAAATTCTTTCTATAAAAATATGTGGCATCCTTTGATAAAAATATTTTTTTTGCATTGACAAGGGATTTGACAACGGCTAAATTATCATCATATAATCCATTTGAAAAATTTAAATACGGGTATAAACTTTTATGATAAATTTTATTCCAGGAAGAGGTTGAAAAAACCAATTTGGGATTTTCACCGATACCTTCCAGCAAAACATTTTCATCACTGCTCTGCTGATGGATATTAATAGGCTCTACATAATCAGTCCCTGTAAAAGTCTGCCAGTTGTAAATTAACAAATCAGCATCATTTTCTTTAATTTTTAATAAACAATCCCTAAAAGCATTTTCAGAAATGAAATCATCACAATCAACGAAAGTCAAATAATCGGTTTTTACATTTTTAATCCCAATATTTCTTGACTGGCCTGCACCAAAATTGGATTCATTTGAAATGACAGTGAAATTTGAGTATTTTAAAGCATAATCGTTAATAATATTCAAACTATTATCAGTTGAATTATCATTTACAACAATAACCTCAAAATTATTGACCCCAATATCCTGATTAACAATAGAGTCCAAACATTCCTTAAGGTATTTTTCTCCATTGAAAACTGGAATTATTACACTTAACTTAGAATTCATAATTTCACAATTTTTTTAAATTTACCTTTTAAATTATTATCCAGCTTGTCTTTTAAGCGATTATTTTCTTCCGTTAACATATCAATTTGTTTTTTGTATTCATTAGATAACGCTTCATAATGTTTAGATAAACTTTCATATGATACTTTTTCATAATTTAAATTAAACTCAGTGTAAGTATTTACTTCATTAATAGATTCATAAAATGCCTTATCTTCATAATGCCAGTTCTCATCAATAACAGCATCACCCAATTCATAATCATCGAATTTATCTTTCATTTTCTGAATAAATTCATCTTTAAGATTATCATTTAATCTAAGATAAACGTACTTTAAATTGACAATGACAAACATTAACCATTCATTTTTTACCTGAGCATAAATGCCTGCATCAATAAGATTCTGTTTGGTTGTTTCCAATACATTAAACATATCAAATGAACCTTCATCACCGCTTGTTGATATGGATTCATCCCTAATACGATAGAAATAAAGATATTCCGGTAAAACGGAAACCTTTTTAGCCTTTAAAAATACATTATAGAAAAATTCCAAATCTTCATAATAGGAACCGTATAGGAATTGGGCATCCAAATCTTTAAGAAATGAAGTTTTATAGAGTTTATTGAATGGAGCATGAGATATTTTAAAAATTATGTCTAAAACATCCATATAATAAAAATTACCTGTATAAAAAGATGGGTTAATGACTTCCAAATTTGTAAAAGGACCTTCGCTAAATTCTGATGAATTTTCATTGTAATATTTGAATTTAAACATTGTAATATCAGAATTAAATCCTTTAACATGATCATATAATTTTTCCAGTGCGGTTTCTTCTAACCAATCATCCGAATCAACGAATAGGACATAATCTCCTTGAACATGTTGGATTCCAGTGTTACGAGCCCCGCTTAATCCCTGATTTTCTTGAGTAATTATTTTGAATCTAGAATCTGTTAATGAATAACCTTCAAGAATACCTAATGACAAATCTGTGGAACCATCATTCACACATATTACCTCAAAATCCTCAAATGTTTGATTAACTAAACTATCCAAACATTTTCTAAGATAATTAGCAACATTATAAACGGGCAATACTATTGAAATCTTAATATCCAAGGCTTACACCCCATTATCTATTTGCATACATTTTTTCGTAGTATTGTTGGTATTCTCCGCTTTTAACCTGGTCCATCCAGTCCTGATTATCAAGATACCATTGAATTGTTTCTTTAATGCCTGTTTTGCGGATTTTATCAGCGTCGATTGCGTATCTTCTGTCGTGTCCTAGTCTGTCGGCTACGAATTCTATTAATGATTCGTCTTTTCCTAACGCTTCAAGAATCAGTTTTACGATTTGGATGTTTTGTCTTTCGTTGTGTCCGCCGATGTTGTAGACTTCTCCCAGTTTTCCTTCATGCAATACCAAATCTATTGCTTGACAGTGGTCGTATACATGTAACCAGTCACGTATGTTTTTTCCATCGCCGTAAATTGGTAGTTTTTTGTCTTCTAGTGCGTTGGATATCATTAATGGTATTAGTTTTTCAGGGAATTGGTAAGGTCCATAGTATAGTTATTGGAGCAGCGTGTAATGTTTATTGGCAGGTCGAATGTTTCAAAGTATGCTCTTGTGATTAGGTCTCCTCCTGCTTTGGATGCTGAATATGGGCTATTTGGCTGTAGTGGAGTGGTTTCTGAGAAGTATCCTGTTTCTCCCAATGTTCCGTATACTTCGTCTGTAGATATTTGGATGTATTTTTCAACGCCGAATTCTTTTGCAGCATTTAAAAGAACCTGTGTTCCTAAAACGTTGGATTTGATGAATATTTCCGGGTCTGTTATGCTTCTGTCTACGTGGCTTTCAGCTGCAAAATTAATGACATAATCTGATTTGGAAACCAAATTGTTTACAAGGCCTTTATCCCGGATGTCTCCTTTAACAAAAGTGTAATTATCCATATCTTCAATGTCTTTTAGGTTTTCCAGATTTCCACAGTAAGTTAAAGCATCCAAGTTGATTATATCATAATCAGAATACTTATCCAACATGTATTTTACAAAATTGCTTCCAATGAATCCTGCTCCGCCAGTG
>CACYVR010000039.1 GCA_902777885.1 uncultured Methanobrevibacter sp. | reverse complement strand
TTTTGATTGATGGTGTTAAGTATACTGTTGGTTTGAGTAATTATGCTGCTAGTAAGGTTGTTTCATTTTCTCAGGCTGGAAAGCATAATATTACTGTTTCATTTAATCCGGTCAAGTATTATTATCATTCAAATGTTGTTTCTAAGTTAATTAATATTGATCCTGTTAAAACAGTATTGTCTTTGTCTTTTGGTAATGGCACTTTGTTTGTTGGTGATTCATTGTCTGTAAGGGCGAATGTTAATTCCAGTCAGGGTAAGGTGTTGTTTTATCTTAATGATGTTTTAAAAGGTACTGTTTTTAAATGGTCTTTCTTACGGTAATTACACCATAACTGCAGAGTATACGGATGAAAAAGGCTATTATTTGAATAGTTCTAATAAAACTACTTTTAATATCTTTATAAAATCTATTTTGGAAGTTAGTGGTCTTGATAGTGATTGGACGATTAATAAGGATGTTAATCTTGTGGCTAAGGTGAAAGATCAGTTTGGTGCTTATATTAATGAGGGTAGTGTGACCTTTTTGATTGATGGTGTTAAGTATACTGTTGATTTGAATAATTATGCTGCTAGTAAGGCTGTTTCATTTTCTCAGGCTGGAAAGCATAATATTACGGTTTCATTTAATCCGGTCAAGTTTTATTATCCTTCTAATGTTGTTTCCAAGTTGATTAATATTAATCCGGTTAAGACGGCTTTGTCTTTGTCTTTTGGTAATGGCACTTTGTTTGTTGGTGATTCATTGTCTGTAAGGGCGAATGTTAATGCCAGTCAGGGTAAAGTGATGTTTTATCTTAATGATGTTTTAAAAGGTACTGTTAATGTTGACAGTAAAGGTATGGCATCTATTGTTTTAAATGGATTTTCTTCTCTTTATGAAGACTGCTCTTGAGGTCAGTGGTTTGAATAGTTACTGGACGATTAATAAGGATGTTAATCTTGTGGCTAAGGTGAAGGATCAGTTTGGTGGTTATATTAATGAGGGTAGTGTGACCTTTTTGATTGATGGTGTTAAATCTACTGTTGCTTTGAGTAATTATGCTGCTAGTAAGGTTGTTTCATTTTCTCAGGCTGGAAAGCATTGTTTCCAAGTTGATTAATATTAATCCGGTTAAGACGGCTTTGTCTTTATCTTTGAGTAAGGACGTGCTGTTTGTTGGTGATTCTTTATCTGTAAAAGCTAGTGTTAATGCTACTCAGGGTAAAGTGATGTTTTATCTTAATGATGTTTTAAAAGGTACTGTTAATGTTGACAGTAAAGGTATGGCATCTATTGTTTTAAAAGATCTTTCTTATGGTACCTATAATTTAAATGCTAAATTCAGCGATGATAAAGGTACTTATTTGGACAGTTCCAGTAAAACTACATTTTCTGTTATTTATCCAATCAAAATTGTTACCCAAAATCTAAAAAAATATTATAATGAATCTGATAGATTCAGCGCAAGGGTATATGGAAATGATGGAAAAATTGTTTCAGGACAAAAAGTAAAATTCACAATCAATAATAATGTTTATGAAAATATTACTGATTCTAAGGGTTATGCTTATTTGGATATTCGTTTACAGCCTGGAAATTATGTTGTTAAAACTAGTTATAAAGACCAGGAAGTAAGCAATGTCATTGAAATACTTGCTACTTTATTTGATAGGGATATGCAAATCCTGCCTTCAGATATTTATGAGGGTGAAAATGAAGTCATAAAAGTTGTTTTACCTAAAGATGCTACAGGTACTCTAAATATTAAAGTTAACAATAAAGAGTATCGCGTCAATCTTAATAAAGGAATTGCTGAAATTAATGTTTCAGGTTTAAAACAAGGAAAATATGATGTTGATGCAGTATATTATGGAGATTCTCATTATAATTCCGTAAAAGGAAAATCTTCATTTACAGTCGGAAAATCTCAGATAAACATTATGGCACCTGATCTTAACATATATTGTGGAAGCAGTGAAAAATTCGTTGTTACTTTATTGAATCATGATCATCCAATCGTTAATGCAAATGTTAAAATCACTCTTGACGGTATGGAATACACTAAAATTACTGATGGTGAAGGTAAGGCATCTATTGATTTGAATCTTAAAAAAGGCATTTATAATGTAATAAGCGAATATGGTGAGTATAAAAAATATTCAACAATAAACATTCACTCAACAATTATCTCTTTCTATTATAATGCTACATTTTTAGACAGTAACGGAAAACCTTTAGCTAAATCTAAAGTTTCATTTATTTTTGATGGTAAAACTCCATATACAGTAACGGGAGTTACAAATGATGATGGAGTTGCATATTTAACTAAAGATGTTTTATATTCTCTTGGATCTGTAGGCTCTTATAATGTAAAAATCATAAACCCAATAACCAATGATTTAAATTATAATGTTATCAGCGTATCCAAAACACTAACAGTCATTTCCCTGGAGATTGTACAAAATGATGAAACTCTCACATTATTGGCCAAAATCAATCCTGAATCTGTAGATGGAAAAGTAAAATTCATGGTCGATGGAAAAGAATATCTTTCAGATATCCGTGACGGTGAAGCAAAACTGTCTATTCCTAATTTATATTCAGGAACATATACTGTAAATGCATCATATGCAGGCAATAATTATTTCAAGCCATCCGTTTCAGACAATATTCCATTGATAGTCTCAAATATACACATATATGCTCCGGATGTTAGTAAATATTATGGTGGCTCTGAAAGATTGGTTGTCACGCTAAAAGATAAGGACAGGCCAATAAGTAATGCAGCCATTACAATAAATATTAATAATTTCGCATATAAGAGAACAACCAATAATGAGGGTACCGCATCAATGGCAATTAACCTAAATAGTGGAGTTTACAATGCTACAATTGAATATAACGGTACAAAAGTCCAGTCAACTGTTGTTGTAAAAAATACTGTAATTTCAAATGACATTTCTAAAATATATAGAAATGCCACACAGTACTATGCTACATTCCTGGACTCCAAAGGCAATTTATTGAAAAAAACTCCTGTCAAGTTCAATATTAACGGAGTATTCTACATTAGAAATACAAATGAAGAGGGTGTTGCCCGTTTAAACATTAATTTAAATCCTGACGTTTATATCTTAACGGCATATAATCCTTCATCAGGTGAACAGCATTCAAATACTATAACTGTTTTATCCAATATTGTTGAAAACAACGACCTGACTAAATATTACAAAAATGAATCTAAATTTACATTTAGGCTGCTTGACAGTCATGGCAGGCCTGTTGGTGCAGGTGTTAGTGCTACATTAAATATTAATGGAGTCTTTTATGTCAGATCAACTAACGCTTCAGGTTATGTTAATATGAACATTAATTTAAATCCTGGCACTTATATTGTAACCATTGAATATAATGGATTGATGAGATCCAATACCATTAAAGTTCTGCCTATCTTAAAGGCTAAAGATCTTTACATGAAATATAATGATGGAAGCAAATTTGAAGTTACATTACTTGACGGTAAAGGTAATCCGTTTGCAGGCCAATATCTTACATTTAATATCAATGGTGTTTTCTATAAGAGATTAACTGACAGTAATGGTATTGCCCGTTTAAACGTTAGATTAATGGCAGGACAATATATTATTTCTTCAATGTATGATAATGGTGCGATTATTTCCAATAAAATAACGATTTCTGCTTGAGGTTAAAAGTGATGTTTTTAAAACTCTATCTTTAGTAAAATTAATAACATATAAAATAATAAAATGTTTACTATGATTGATTTAAATGTTAAGGGAAGCAGTTTTGATAACAATTTAATTATGGCTAAACAGGCTTCCATTTATGGATGGAAGCATATTAATTTTTCATATACTCAAAATGAATATGATGATGCATTATCTTTTAAAAATGATTTGAAAGATAATCTAAAAGATGTTATTGATGTTGATTATACCTTACTCATTAAATCAAATAATCCTTCAGAAATTAGGAAAACTGTCCGTAAATATAGAAAAAAGTCTTCATGCATTTCTGTTTTAGGCGGTGATTTGAAGATTAATCGTACATCTTTGGAAAATATTCAGATTGATGTGCTTTCAAAGCCTTATTTAAAAAGGTATGATTCCGGATTAAACCATGTTTTAGCAAAAGAAGCAAAAGATAATAATGTTGCTATTGAAATTGTATTTTCAGATATTTTAAAGTCTTATCTGGCACATCGGTCTAAAATATTGGCTAATCTTAGAGATATATACAAGCTGTATAGAAAATATGATTTTCCTTTAATTTTATCATCCGGTGCAGAGTCCGTTTTTGATTTGAGGACAGTAAAAGATTTTGAAGCCGTTTTCACCCAATCTGGTTTAAGTGATTTGGAAGTGAAAAATTCCTTTAAAACTGCAGCAAATATATTGGAATTTAATAAGGATAGAAAAAACATGATTTTATCCGGCGTTAAGGTGGTTGATTAGATGAAACTTAAAGTTCTTCCAAAATCTCAAAGAAAACATAATCATTATCTTGTCCTTGATATTAAATCTGAAGAGGTATTGTCAAAAAAGGATTTCACATCAATTGTATGGGATTCCTGCGTTCGTTTTCAGGGGGAAAATAATACCTCCAATTTCAATTTATGGACTATTGAACTATTTGAAAAGAAAAATATTTCTTTTTTTAATGAATATAAAGCTATTTTAAGATGTCAAAGAGACTTTGAAGATGAGGTCAGATCCAGTTTGGCATTAGTTAATAACTACAATAGAAATAAAATTGCAATAACCTGTGTGGGAATTTCAGGTACAATAAAGGGATGCTCCAAATTTATTTAATTACTTTTTGTTATTATAAAATAGAAAACTTTATAAATGTATTAAATATATAAATAACAATTGGATTTATGGAAAAAAGAAAAAAATATTTTAATTATATTTCATGATTAAAATTAAAAGTACCTTTTCATGGAGATTTGGTTTTAATTTTGTATTTTTTAGTAGTTGAATTTAAAATATTATATTTATAAAATTATTTATTTAAATGTGAGGTAATAAAATGCAACCTTTACAAAATGCTGGATATGATAGGGCTATTACTGTATTTAGTCCAGATGGAAGACTTTTCCAAGTTGAATATGCAAGAGAAGCTGTTAAAAGAGGTACCACATCCATTGGTGTTAAATGTCCTGATGGTATTGTTTTAGCAGTTGATAAAAGAACTACTTCTACTTTAGTGGAATCATCATCTATTGAAAAATTGTTTAAAATAGATGAACACATCGGTGCAGCTACTTCAGGTCTTGTTGCTGATGCTAGGGCACTGGTTGAAAGAGCAAGAGTAGAAGCTCAAATAAATAAAATAACCTATAGTGAACCTATTAGAGTAGATAGCTTAGCTAAAAAATTATGTGACATGTTACAGTTATATACCCAAAACGGTGGAGTAAGACCATTCGGTTCCGCTTTAATTATTGGTGGGATATATAATGATAAATGTAAATTATTTGAAACAGATCCTAGTGGAGCACTAATTGAATATAAAGCAACTGCTATCGGTTCAGGAAGGTCCGCTGCAATGGATATTTTCGAAGAACAATATAAAGATGATTTATCCATCGATGAGGCTATTGCATTAGCAGTAACTGCTATTAATGAAGCTACTGAGCATGACACTACTTCAGACAATGTTGAAATAGCTGTCATTAGAAAAGACGATGGTAATTATATTAAACTTTCAAAAGATGATGTAACTTCCTACATTGAAGATGTTCTTAATAAAAAAGAAAGCAAAGAAGATGTAGAAAGTGAAGATTCTGAAGAAAGTGAAGAATAGATGTTTTTCAATTAATTATAGTTGAGGGATGTTTCAATGGTAAATGTAGATGAAGCGATAATAGCTAAATATGATTATAGCGGTGAACATTTTGAAATATTGGTTGACCCTGATTTGGCAGCTGAATTTAGAAATCCTGATGGACAGGACGTTGCCATTGAAGATCTTTTAGCTGTTGAAGAAATTTTTAAAGACTCCAAAAAAGGAGATAAAGCTTCTGAAGAAGCTATGAATAAGATATTTGAAACTACAGATCCTATTGAAGTTTCTAAAATTATTCTTGAGAAAGGAACTGTTCAATTAACTGCAGAACAAAAAAGACAAATGCAGGCAGATAAAAGGAAACTTGTTATTAATAAAATAGCTAGAGAAGCTATTAATCCACAAAATGGCCTTCCTCATCCAGTTCAAAGAATTGAAAATGCATGTGATGAGGCAAAAGTTAAATTTGACCCTTTTATTTCTGTAGACCAACAAGTTCAGACAGCTCTTAAAGCTATAAAACCGCTCATTCCAATTAAATTTGAAAGAGTTAAAGTTGCTGTTCGTTTACCTGGTTCTGCTGCAGGCAGTGCTTATTCTGTTATCCATGGTTATGGTGATATTGTAAATGAAGAATGGCAACAAGATGGTTCATGGATTGGTATTGTGGAAATGCCTGGGGGTCTTCAGGATTCTTTTGCTGCTAAAATGGCCGAAATTTCAAGTGGTGAAGCAGAGACAAAAACTATTAAATAAATTAATATTCATGTTCATAGAGTGGGATTTTTATGATATATGTGGAAGATAAAAATTTAGTAATTCCTGGTCAAATATTGGCTGATGATGAATATTATCCAGGAAGAGGAACTTTTAAGGAAAACGGCAAAGTCTGTTCTTCTTTAATTGGTTTAGTTTCTCTAAGAAATAAGAAAATTCGTGTAATCCCTCTCAAAAGCAAATATGTTCCTAAAAAAGGAGATGTCGTAATCGGTAAGATTGATGATGTCAGATTCTCAATGTGGGATGTAGACATTAACTCTCCATATTCAGGAATTTTACCTGCTTTTGAAGTATTTGGTAGGGATAAAAAAGAACTTAATAAAGTATATGATGTAGGAGATGTACTTTTTTTAAGAGTAATTGATGTAGATGAAGTTAAAAAAGCCAAACTTGGTTTAAAAGGCCGTGGATTGGGTAAATTTAAAGGAGGAATTATTGTAGACATTTCTCCAACAAAAGTTCCTAGATTAATCGGTAAAAAAGGTTCCATGATCAACATGATTAAAAACAAAACTAATTGTAAAATCGTCGTTGGTCAAAATGGTCTTGTATCCATACTATTGAAGTTGAAGCGCATACTTCCGGTTTAACCAATAAAATTAAAAATAAATTATGCCTAGCTATTGATGGAGAATTACCTGTTGAAGAGACAGAGGAAGAATTTGTATTGGAAAAACCTAAACTTCAAAACTTCAAAGAAGAATTAGAGCAAGAAGAAAGAGAAAAAACCGAAGCTGAAGTTGAAGAAACTGAAGTTGAAGATGATGTTGAAGCTGAAACTGAAGTTGTAGACGATAATGAAGAGGATTCTGAAGCTGAAGCTAGCGAAGAAAAAGATACTGGGGATAAACCTAATTTTTATAATGTTATTGAAGAGTTAAAAAAGAAAAGTCAAAATAAAAAAGATAAAAATTTATCCTACAGTGATAACTCAAATAATAATTCATTTATATTAAATAATCGATAATTTCTGTTTATGAGGTTGATAAGATGTCTGAAATGATTAGAGAGGATGGTAGGAAGTATAACGAATTACGTCCTATTAAAATTGAAGCAGGCGTTCTTGAACGTGCTGATGGTTCCGCTTATCTTGAAGTAGGTGGAAATAAAATTTTAGTTGCTGTTTAT
The DNA here is from genome assembly GCA_902777885.1 of uncultured Methanobrevibacter sp. Taxonomy (GTDB): domain Archaea; phylum Methanobacteriota; class Methanobacteria; order Methanobacteriales; family Methanobacteriaceae; genus Methanocatella. The sequence continues at coordinate 6,336 of CACYVR010000039.1, read as the reverse complement.
GGACCTAGAGAATCTTATATTAGAAGGTTACTTGAACCAAATACTGGTGTAATTAGATGCAGATATAATATGGCTCCATTTTCAGTCGATGACAGAAAAAGACCAGGTCCTGACAGAAGGTCATCTGAAATTTCAAAAATTACTGCAGATGCATTAAGACCTGCTTTAATGTTGGAAAATTATCCACGTTCAATGGTTGATATTTATATTGAAGTAATTGAAGCGGAAGGTGGAACTCGTTGTGCTGGAATTACTGCAGCTTCTGTAGCATTAGTTGATGCTGGTGTTCCAATGAAAGATATTGTTGTTGGATGTGCTGCAGGTAAAGTTAATGATGAAGTTGTTTTAGATTTATCTGAAGTTGAAGATAAAGAAGGACAGGCTGATGTTCCTATAGCTATCATGCCAAGAACTGGTGAAATTACTTTACTTCAAAGTGATGGAGATTTAACTGAGGAAGAATTCCAAAAAGCTATTGATTTAGCTATGGAAGGATGTATGCAAGTTAGTGAGCTTCAAAAAGAAGCATTAATGAAAAAATACTCTACAGAATAGGTGTTTAATATGGATATAGTACCGGAAATTACAAGAGAAAGTATTACAAAACTTATCATCAACGATAAAAGGGAAGATGGTAGGGCACTTGATGAATATAGGGATATTTCTATTGAGACTAATGTTATTTCTAAAGCCGAAGGTTCTGCAAGAGTAAAAATTGGTGGAACTCAAGTTATTGTTGGTGTAAAACCTCAACTTGGCAGTCCCTTCCCGGACACTCCTGAACTTGGTGTATTAATGACTAATTGTGAAATGTTGCCAATGGCTGATCCTACTTTTGAACCAGGACCACCTGGTGACGATTCTATTGAACTTGCTCGTGTAGTTGATAGAGGAATACGTGAAAGTGAATTAGTTGATTTGGATAAACTCTGTGTTGAAGAAGGTAAACATGTTTGGATGTTATTCATAGATTTGCATATAATTGACAATTGTGGAAATCTCTTCGATGCTGCAGAGCTTGCTGTCATGGCTGCACTTAAAAGCACAAAATTGCCTACTGCAACTGTTGTGGATGATGAAGTTGTAATTGATGATGAAAATACTTTTGATTTACCAATCAATAATGAAGTGGCAATGTGCACTTTCGTTAAAATTGGTGATAAAATGGTTTTAGACCCTACTTTATCTGAACAACGTGTCGCTAAGGCTCGTTTAAATGTTGGTGTTACCAAAGAAGGTAGGATTTGTGCTATGCAAAAAGGCGGTCAGCAACCATTAACTAAAGAAGATATTTTTTCTGCTGTTAATACAGCAATTTCAAAAACAAAAGAATTAGTCGAATATCTTTAAGTCTTTTGGACGATTAAGATTTCTAAATTCTTTTTTTAATATTTTTTTATTATCAATTAAAACAAATTTCGTTTCTATTTTTTCTATTACTCCTTTAATATGTAATGAGTCTTTTGAAATCAGGTCTTTTATTGTCGGAATAATATTTTTATTATATATTGAATGAAGAGGTTCTGATGTTTTCAGTTTATTTTTTTCGTCATGGTACGGGACTACAGCCTGTACATTTTCGCTGATTTCATTAAAAAGAGTTTGAATAGTATTTTTTGTAACAAAGGGATTGTCACATGGAAATACTATTGCATAATCTGTTGAAATATTTTCAAGACCTGTCAGAATTCCTGATATAGGTCCCTTATTTTTAATTTTATCTTCTGCAAATTTAAGCGTGTAGTTATAATCTTTGGAATCAATAAATTTCTTATATTTATCAATTCTTTCAACATCATTTAAAACGATTATAACTTCATCTATTTCATTATTTAATGTGGAAAGTATGTATTTAATCATGGGTTTATCTTTAATAATTAAAGATCCCTTGTCTCGACCCATTCTTCTACTTTGTCCTCCACATAAAATAATGCATGATTTCATTTTTTTATTCCTTTACATATGCATCTGCATTTTCATCAAATGGATTGGTACGTATGATTAATGCAATCATGTATGGGTAGTGCTTATTTAGGTATTTTAAGTAATAAATCCATTCGTGAATAAGTTTATTGTAAATTCTTTCCATATCTCCATTCAGGTGATTGAAATCAATGTCACTGACTTTGCTTAAATCAGGTCTGTGTTCAAGCTCTTCATCTAAATGAAGAATTGCAGTTAATAATCCTGAAAATTCTTCTTTTTCAAGTAAATTTGGATTATTTAGCAAACCTACAATAAATTCTCTTTTATTAATTAATAAATCTCTAATATTGGTTAAATATTCTTCCCTCTCCTGCGGAGCAACATCAGCTTTAAAAGGGATATTTATATTTTTTATTTCTTTTAATTTGTTTTCATAGTCTTTATCAGTCCAGTTTTTGATAGATTTTAAGTAACCGGTATCTGCTTTATGTGTATTTACTGAACTTAACTGGTTGATTAAATCATTTCCAAGTTCAGAAAAGAATGTAGACATAATCATATCCAGTTTTTCCATCATTGCTTCTTTTTCTTTTTTACTTATGATTTCATCAAGTACAAATGCTACAATAAGTATATCTACTGGAATGAAACCCAAATGTGTCCAAATGTAAGAAATAACATGTTCAGGATCTTTTAAAATTAGTATATTGGATCCATAAATAACGATTATTGCAATAATCATTATTATTGAAAATTTGATTTTCCATCTGTTATGGCTGTCCATTTTATAATCTCCAAATTTTTTATCTTTTCTTAGCTGATATTATTGCTATTGGATTTTCACTCATCATCATAATCCCACGATCAAGGACTCTTCCTTTTGAGATGTTTACTTCCATAATGCTAGGATTATAATTTAAATCTTTCAGTTTATTGACTGCCTCTACTTTAGTGTCAACCAATATGGCAGTAACGATAATTCTTCCTTTGGAATTTAATTTGGAGTCAATTAATTCTAAAATGCCTTCTAATTGTTTACCGCTACCCCCAACAATAGCGATATCAATATTTTCAACATTATTCAGTGCTTCGGCTCCATCGTCACAAATCAGGGTAACATTATCTCCAAGTCCGAATTTGTCAAGATTTTTTTGAGTCATTTCAATAGCTTCAGGATTTATATCAATTGATGTCACATGATTTGCTCTTTGAGCAAATTCACATGTGATACCTCCTGTTCCACATCCTACATCCACTACATTATCCGTATCTTTAACATCTGATTTGTAAAGTATTATGGCTCTTATAGCTTCTTTTGTAGGGCCTGGAACATCACATGACTTTATAAAATCCATATCTTCTAACATTCATTCCCACCTTTTAAATAAGTTATTTTCTATATTCAAAGAATCTAAAATTTTACCAACTACGAAATCTATTTGTTCGTCAACTGTGTCATGATTTGAATAAAATCCTGGCATTGCAGGTAAAATTATAGCTCCTTCTTGTGATAAGGTAAGCATATTTTTTATATGTGCAGTTCTTAATGGAGTTTCTCTTGGAACAATTACGGTACATCTTCTTTCTTTTAAACTCACATCTGCAACTCTCGTAATTGTATTGTCTCCATATCCGTTGGCTATTGATGATAATGTTTTCATGGAGCACGGTACAATAGCCAAACTTTCAAATTTAAATGAACCGCTGTTTATTGATGCGGTTAAATCATCAAACTCATAATAATTGTCTGCCAAGTTTATAATGTCATCTATTTTCCAATCGGTTTCTGTTTTTATCACGGTTTTGGCAGTATCGCTAATAATTAAACTATTTTCTATTTTTAATTCATTTAATATTTCAAGCAGCCTTATTCCATATATTACTCCGCTGGCTCCGGTAATTGCAACAACTATCATTTTATCACTTAAAATAGTTTGATTTGATCATAATGTATTCCGTGGAATTTTTCCCTATCAACTTCAGGCAAGTCCAAGTAATGATTTAGCTTTAACTTATCAAACCTTTCTTTTTCTTCGATTGGAACATAAACGCTAATGTCTGGAATATTAAATCTGGCTTTACTTAGCGCTCCTATGATATTTGAAATTTCAGTCAAAGGATATAATTTTTCATCGACATTAACCTGAGTTTTCATTTCATCAAAGCGAGGATATTCGGCAATGTTAATGAAAACATAGTTCCTGTCCATATTGTAATCTTCAGCTATTTCTTCTTCAGCTTTTCTAAGGGTTTTTTGATCTATTTTATATAACTTTTCAGGAGTTTTGAAATTGTCCAACCTTATGGTTTTTACTCTTTTTGGGATAACTCTATTGTCTAATCTGTTAATCATATCTCTGACTATCTCGTCATCACTTTGTCTGAATAAGGAAATAATGTCTGAATCATCGTATTTGTACATGTCATGTTCTTTGATTTTTCCAGAGTCAATTTCTCTTTTTAGAGCTCTTCTAAACATTGAATTAACAATTCGTGTAGTGTGATGCTGGTAAACACTTGGATACATAAAATATCTTGATACTAAAGCTCCTTCTGCAGCCTGTACTCCTTTTATATCAAGTACCAATCCATCATCCAGTTTTAGATTGGATATGATTCTTTCATAATCGATTACTCCATAGGCCACTCCGGTATTGTGTGAATCCCTTAATAGATAGTCCATCCTATCTACATCCAATTCTCCGGAGATGATTGGACCTAAGTATCCGTTACCATTAATAATTTCGCCTATTTCTTTCGTGTCAAATTTTTCGTCGAGCAAATCATGCATTGATGTTTTTTCGATTACATATTTTGTAAGCTCTTCATGCGGAAATGAAAGTACTCCTTCAGATACATGGGAAAATGGTCCATGTCCAACATCATGGAGAAGTCCGGATATTCTGACCAGTTCAATTTCGTCTTTGGATAAATCTAAGTTGGTAGCTAAGTTGGTAGCTAAATTCATTGTTCCAATGCAGTGTTCAAATCGGCTGTGATTTGCTCCGGGATAAATTAAATTAATTAATCCTAATTGTTTGATTCTTCTTATGCGTTGGAATTGTGGCATGTCCATTACTCTAACTTCAAATTCAGATAAGTTAATATCTCCATACACACTATCTCTTATGAATTTTTCTTTTTTATACATTCTGGTCACCTACTAAGTTATTCCAGGTATTATTTGCTACATCTATTATGTCGTTTGTTATGTTTTCAATTATTGTCGTGTTATTTGTTTTTGTTATATTCTGGACTTTTGGAATAATTACTTGAACATTATTAACATTATGGGGTTCAAATCCATCATTTTCAATTGCAGTAAGTTTAGTGGAGTTAGTATTGTCTATAACTAATACATTGGCAAATACACTACTTAAGACAAATGCTAGCACTGCAATTATTAGAAATATTAGTAAATATACTTTGGTTGATTGTTTCATAATAACACGATTTTTTTTATTCTGATTTAAGATTATTTATTAAACTCTATTATTACTTATTATATATTTCTAGTTTTATTAATCTTTTCAATTTTTTTGTCTTTCCCAAACATTTATATGATATGATGTTCAATATAATTATGTCGGAAGTAGGAAGCCACCTTCCGACTAGATAAAAATTACAATAATATATGAGAAAAGATAATATGGATGTTTTTAGTGCAGGTGATACAGCATGGATTCTAATTTCTACATTGTTAGTATTGTTAATGAGTATTCCGGCTGTAGCATTTTTTTATGGAGGATTAAGTAAAAGAAAGAATGTTTTGAATACGATGTTTTTAACGTTTATTGCATTTTCAATTTTAAGTGTTATTTGGGTCATTTTCGGTTATCAGTTAGCATTTGGTGAACCATCATTATATGGATTCATTGGTACACCTTCCCATTTCTTCTTGCAGGGAATTGGATTGGAAGATTTGACAGGATCAATACCAACACTTGTGTTTGTAATGTTTCAATGTGCTTTTGCAGGTTTGACTGCAGCATTGATTTCAGGAGCTCTTGTTGGAAGGATGAAAACAAAAGCGTGGATTATTTTCATTCCAATCTGGGCCTGTTTAGTATATATCCCTATCGCACACTGGGTGTGGGGTGGAGGATGGTTAATGCAAATGAATGCTCTGGATTTTGCAGGAGGAACTGTTGTTCACATTAATTCAGGGGTTTCAGCTCTGGCTGTTGCATTAGTCCTTGGAAAAAGAAAAGATACTTCATTAATTCCACATAATTTAGGATATGCTGTTTTAGGTGCAGCATTACTCTGGTTTGGATGGATGGGATTCAATGGAGGATCAGGTCTTGCAGCTGATGGTCTTGCTGCAAATGCAATCATAGTTTCCAATGTTTCAGCAGCTACCGCATTAATCGTTTGGACAATATTGGATACATTTATTGTTGGAAAACC
>CACYVR010000038.1 GCA_902777885.1 uncultured Methanobrevibacter sp. | reverse complement strand
AATGTTTTTGAAACTTCTTCAGGAGACATAGTTTCTAATAATTTTTTAATAATATCATTTCTTCCTTTCTCAATACCTTCCTCTCTACCTTTTTTTATTCCTTGTTCTTCAATATGATTTGCGAATTCTTCCTGCCAATTAAAAAAATCTTGATCTTGAGATTCCTGCACTTTAATCATCTCCATTAATTCATTTCTTTTATCTTTGTCTTTGACATAATAGTCTATGTTGAGCCACATTGTTGATTGTAGTTTGATTCTATTTTTATCACTTATTTTTCCATTTTTGATGATGTTGCAAAGCTGTTCTACAATGATGGATTCTTTTTGTGAGTTTTTCATATCAGGTATGTTTTCTATGATTGCACAGTCTTGAATGGTGAGTTCTTTTCCATTTTTAAATTTCTTTTTTATATTATTTAAATATTCATCCCCGTTGAATTTTTTCATTTCACACAATTTTGCTTGGAATTTAATTGATCCAATATCTTTAATCGGCATCTTATTTTTTTCAGATAATGCGATTATTATACTGTAAACATCATTTTCATACTTGCACATCAATTCTTTTATGTATTTCCAGGCTTTATTGATTGTTTGATCACTTACGGATTGTGTTTCACCTTCAATATTGTATATGTTTCCAGATTTACATTGTACAAGAAAATCCATTCTTAAGTTAGAATAGTTTTTGTCAATGAATTCTGTTGGCAGAAGTTGGATTACCTTTTCGTCAATTCCTTGAATATTGAAAAAGTACTGTACATGATTTATTAGTGAAATTTTCACCTTAATATCCCTATTATGAAAGACTTGTCGGTCTTTATTTCCTATATTAATCACCTCAAAAAATTTTATATTTGTATCAAATAGTTTATAGGTATTAATATTTAATATTATTCATGAAAATTCACTTAATATTCCATTAAACTTCTATGAAACTTTCCTGAAACTTCTATGAATATTTCATGAAACTTTTCTGAAAATAAGTAAAATTAAAATAAAAAAATAAAATAAAAATTAAATGTCTAAACCACTTAATTCATCTTCAGATGCTTTTTTAGCTGCTTCAACATAAGCATCGCAAACATCTCTTGTTAAACCATCCATAACAATTTTACCATGGTCCAACCAAATTACCCTGTTACACATTGACCTTATGGTACCGACAGAGTGGGAAACTAGTAAAACAGTGGTTCCAGTATTCATCATTGATTTTAACTTATCCCCACTTTTCTTTTGGAATCTTACGTCCCCAACAGAGAGAATTTCATCTAAAATTAAGATTTCCGGCTCTACAAGTGTAGCTACAGCAAAACCTAATTTTGCAATCATACCTGATGAATAGTTTTTAATTGGAAGCTCCATGAATTCCTCCAATTCTGAAAATTCAACGATTTCATCATATTTGCTTTCTAAAAATTCTCTTGAATATCCCAGAATAGCTCCATTTAAGAAAACATTCTCTCTTCCACTATAATTGTGGTCAAAACCAGCACCCAACTCAAGCAATGGTGCTACTTTACCATTAATGTGAATTGATCCGGAATTAGGTCTTAATACCCCAGATAAAATCTTTAAAAGAGTACTTTTTCCAGCACCATTAAAACCGATGATTCCAACACGTTCACCTTTATTTACAGTAAAGGACACATTCTGTAATGCTTTAAATTTAGTTTTTGGTTTTAATTCACGTTTTGCCCATTTGATAACATATTCTTTAAGGTTATCTACCTTTTCCTGAGCTTTATCAAATTCACGATTAACATTATTAACTTCAATGACTACTTCCTTATTTAAAGTCTGATAGTCTTCATCGACATCCAGCTGGCTCTTCCATTTAAGAAGGGATTCTTCATATATGTTAGGTTCATGCTCATAATCCTCAGGATGAACCTCAACATAAAAATGAGCCCCGATACCTGAAAACTTATTAAAAGCTGAAAGCTCTTTAAATCCTTCACCTACACATTTTAATTCCAGTCTTAAACGGCTCATTCCCCTTCCCTTAACGCCAGTATGCCAGGTAAGAGTATCCAAATCGATTGTATCCTCATCATAAATTATTTCCTGATCGGCAACTAACCTATCAAAATCGAACCTGTCCTCTTCATAATCAATATCATTTACATCAACTTTTCCTTTTTTATCTGATGAAAAGTAATGATTTACGACTTCAAGACCTTCGGGAACATTGATTTTTACATCCTGAGGGTCTTTATTAATTCCATTGAAGTTATTAAATAGAATTGTGTAAATGAAAGTTTCACCGATTGATTTTTGAAGCGGTCTTTCTTTTACTGGAAAACCTTCGCCATTAAGACTTCCAATAACAAATCTCTGCTCTTCATAATTAACGGTTAATCTTATATAATCAAAGAATAAATCGCCTGAAAATTCACTTTGATTTTCATCGAAAATAATCTCAACACCAAAATCAGGACTATTTAATTCTGATGGAGAGATATTGCTTCCGTCCACCAATACAGATCTCTCAATTGGAGAAACTGTTGGTGCATATAATGGTTTTGACTCAAAATCCTCTTTAATATTAATTAATTTCACTACAGGAGGATTCAAATCAATACTATTTTGGGATGAGTCTCTGTGAAAATCCATCCTGATATCAATTGAATGAATTTTGGAATCCTGCGGAAGATTAAATTTGAAATTCGTGATAATAAAGGAATTAGGTTTCTGATTAGAGGACAATGAGCAGCATGCAAGTGATTCCCAGTCGTCAATTAAAACATTATCTAAATCTTTCCATTCTCCACCATCATCTGAAGAATTTTGATACACTTCCTTTGGATATCTCATTTGGGTTGACATTAACTTCCTCCTTAAATATTGATTACGAATTCATCCTGATATCTATAAAATAGATAAATACCCAGTATTAGAGCAAATATTGATGTTATTATTAAATACAGTAAGAATTTTGTTTGCGGAAAGGCGCCATATAAAACTATGTCTCTAAAGCTTGATACAGCAGCGTAAAGTGGATTTATTTTAAAGAAGAATAAAAATTGCTCCGGAATAATTTCAATTGGATAAAATAATGGAGTCATAAATGATAAAAGCATTATTAAAACACCGTAAAGATACTTTATATCTGTAAAGAATGTAGTTAATGTAGCAAGTATTAAACCAACACCCATTGTCAGAACAAGTAAGAAAAACAAAGGAATTGGAGAATACAATAAAGACATGTAAAATGGAGCTCCAGTAACTACCATCACGGCAATCAGCACGACTAATGAGATTAAAAAGTTTATAAATTCAGAACAGACTATACCAACAGCAAACATATATTTCGGTACATAAATCTTTTTGATAATCTCTGAATTTCCTTTAATTGAATCCATTGCCCCCGTTGTAGCATTTGCAAATAAGTCAAAAACCAATTTACCGCTTAACAAATAAACTGGGAAGTTTTCAATAGTCCTTCCAAAAAATGTAGAAAATACTATTGTTAATACAATCATGGATAATAAAGGATTTAAAAAACTCCAAAAAAGACCTAAAGTAGAATCTTTATATTTTCCACTAATATCTCTTTTTATAAGTTCCGTGAGTAGAAAACTATAATTTTTAAATGTTTTAAAATGATTTTTATAGTCAAACATTAATAAATCAAATCCACCAATTTTATTTCAAAATTAATCTTAATTTAATGATTTGAAAAAGATAATATAAAAATATTACCTTTTAATATTCAAATTCTAAAAAAGTATTTTCCCCAGATGCATCAATAAAAGTCTCTAATAAGTCCTGATTGATAAAATCCGCATTAGTTAGTTTTATTTTAGTTTCAACACCGATTTCAGTCAAACAATCATATAACGCATCTAAATTTTTACCATAATAATCCGGGAAATTTAATGCTTCTTTTAAATAATCGTGCCCTTTCGTTTTTATTAATTTGCCGTCAATTTCAATATAATTCAATTAAAACACCTAGTTCAGTTCGACAAAAGTATTGTAATGATCATTTGTGTAGTATACTCTAAAATCTCCCGTATTAAACACTATTCTTTCAGCCCCACGACTTGTACCGTTTGCATTAATATCGCATTCTATATATTTGTCTGAGCTTTTTGGCAGAACTCCCTGCCTGTTTGTAAAAGTATCGCCTCCAATACTTTTTCCGGGAGCATATTTTTTAAGAGGTCCTCCACTCCACCCAAGAGATTTGGCATCATTTTTTGTTATATAGTTACTTGGAAGTTTGTGATATGCTTTTATATAAGCTGCTACTTCATTAACAGTACAATATTGACCGTTTTCATTAATATCAGTTTTATTAATAGAAACCTTATCAATATTTGCTGAAATAACAGATAAACCAGCGAAAATAGCTATTATAAAAATAGCTATGACAAAAATTGTACGTTTATCCATAATATCACCTAATTAAATTAATATAGTCAACTATAGCTTCTTTATAACTTCTTAAAGGTTCAAATCCATTATCAATCCATTTTTTATTATCCAAAACAGAATATGATGGTCTTGGAGCAGGTCTTGCAAACTCGGATGCAGTAACGGGAACTACCTTAACATCAACATCTGCGACTTCAAAAATGTATTTTGCAAAATCAAACCATGAACAGCTGTCGGAATTTGTAATGTGATAAATTCCATAATAGTCTGTTTCTATTAACTGGCCGATGGCTTTAGCTAAATCCAAAGTATACGTAGGACAGCCCACCTCATCAGTTACAACGGTGATTTCCGGATGGGTTTTAGCAAGTTCCAGCATTGTTTTAGGAAAATTGCCTCCGTTTACGCCATATAACCATGCAGTTCTTATTATAAAAAACTTGTCAATCGTTTCCTCGATTCCAATTTCACCTTCGAGTTTACTTTTACCATAGACACTTATCGGACCGATTTCATCGTCTTCAAGCCATGGCCTTGTATTTTTTCCATTGAAAACATAATCTGTACTTACATGTACTAAAGGACAGTTAACCTCCTTACATCCCATAGCCAGATTTTTTGGACCTTCACCGTTAACGGCAAATGCCAAATCAACATTTTCTTCACAGCCGTCAACATTGGTATAGGCTGCAGAGTTAATTACAATATCCGGATTTTTCTCCTTAATAAAATTAATTGTATGCTCTTTATCAGTTATATCCAATGATTCGGATGTTGTTAATATCAATTCATGATTATCTTTTAAAACTTCAATTAAATCATGCCCTAACATACCATTAGAACCAGCAATTAAAATCTTCATTTTTATCCCCAAAAATTTTAATATATTAATTAAATATATCTATATTAATATTTAAAATTTAAAAGGGGTGTTTGTATGAAAGTGTGTATTATTGGACAAGGATATATCGGACTTCCAACAGCAGCATTATTTGCAAGAAACCACTGCGAAGTTGTTGGAGTTGATGTGAATGATAAAATGATAGAAAACTTAAACAATGGAATCATACACATCGAAGAACCGGGAATATCCAATATAATAAAACAGGCTTTAAAAAATAAAGTATATAAAGCTTCTCTAAAACCTGAAAAATCAGATGCATTTATTATTACAGTTCCCACCCCATATATTGCTGAAAATTACAGCTGTGATTTAAGCTATGTTATCAGTGCATGTGAATCAATAATTCCATTTTTGGAAAAGGGAAATACGGTTATTGTTGAATCTACAATTGCACCGATGTCAACTGATGATATTATAAAGCCGATTTTTGAAAAAGCGGGTTTTACAATTGGAAAAGATTTATATCTTGCACATTGCCCTGAAAGAGTCCTGCCAGGAAAAATTATTGATGAACTAATTCATAATGACCGTATTATTGGAGGCGTAACTCCAAAATGTTCAAAAAAAGCCAGCGAAGTATATGGTCAATTTGTAGAAGGGGAATTGATGCTGACTGAAGCAAAAACAGCCGAATTATCAAAATGTATGGAAAACACTTTCAGAGATGTTAACATTGCACTGGCCAATGAACTTGCAAAAATCTGTACAGAAATAGGTGTTAACGCTTTAGATGTTATTAAAATGGCAAATAAACATCCAAGAGTTAATTTGCATTCTCCGGGACCTGGTGTCGGTGGGCACTGCCTTGCAATTGACCCGTACTTTATTTATGCAAAGGCACCTGAAACAGCTAAAATAATCAAGCTTGCTAGAGACACCAACAATTCAATGCCTGAATTCGTTTGTGAAAATGTAAGAAAAATGATTAAAAAAGGAAAAATCGCAGTTTTAGGAGTTTCATATAAAGGAAACACTGGAGATGACAGGGAAAGTCCGGCATATGAAATTATAGCCAATTTAAGTAAAGATTTTGAAATAGTTATTCATGATCCTCATATAGACAATCCCGATTTCGTCAGTTTCAAAGATGCCGTACTTGATGCAGATTTGATTTTAATATTGTGTGACCATAACGAATTCAAAAATCTGGACTATACGGTAATTCATGAAGATACAATAATCTTTGATACAAAAAATATAATCTACAAAGTTCCAAATAGAATTAAATTATATAACTATGGAAACCTATACGAACTCAACGATTCCTAAAGTTTCTAAGAGGTTTTGTTAATTTCCAGCTGTTTGAACTTTCCATCTGATTAATCAATTCATTTTGAGCTTGAATATGGGCTTCAAGTTCATTAATTTTATCTTCAAGACTGAATACATACTGATTTGTTTCGTTAAGATAATTGTTTAGTTTTGATAAAAATAAAGTGGAAAACTCATTATAGTCAAATGTATTGAATGTTGAATTTTCATGACCTGTAAATTCCTTAACGGTAGATATGAGATTTTTCCTATATTTTAAGTAATCCTTTCTATTTTCCGGAGGATTATTGACATCAAAAACATCATAATTTGATTTGTATTGGTCCATAAAGCTAAACATGGCAAAGCTACATGAAGTCTTTTTGTTATTACACAGCTGGCTCTTTGATATAAATTTAATAAACATTCGCCATAAAAAAACTTTTCTCGGCTGGTGTAAATCCTGTCTTCAAGAAAATGATATTTCTTCGTTAATTTACGTTTGTTTAAGTCCGTCGGAAGTCCCTGAGATACTACATAAATTTGCTTATCTGTTTTGCTTTTTACAAACTCCAAAACATCTTCTGATACATCAACTAAAACAATGTAATCTTCTTTTTCAACATTTTCATCGCCTTTTAACGTTAAAGTTAAGCAACCGGAAAAATAAGAGTCTATACCATTAGACTGTAAAAATTCCTGAGTCAATGGATCTCTTGCGCCGACAGGCCCATATTTTGATAAAAATTCCCTGCTTTCATCAGACAAAAATGCTTCGGGAGTATTTTTATTGTTTGTATTTAAATGCATTGCAATTAATAATGGATTGATATTTTCATCAACAGGAGGCCAGGACTTTTTGTCATGAAGATACCATGCATTCATAATTAATTTAAATTCATCATGGGCTCTAAACTCAGATAAAGTATTGAAATCAACATAATAATCTATTTGAGGTAAAAATCTGCGAGCAGCAATACTTTGTATTTCATTTCCAACATTTTCCAAATAATTATAGCATATCAACCCATATTTCATAAAATACACCTAATCCTCAAACCATACATAAGTTGCGCAGTATGTATCTTCACCGGTTTCACGTCCGATAACTGTCATTTCTGCAGGAACAGTATCTATTTGAAGTAATTCCAAGAAAGGAAATTCTCTTTTCATATATTCTTCATCTATTTCATCCTGAATATGTACTTCATAGGGATTTCCCTGCCATTCATGATGATTTTCATACATATAAGGAACTTGAATAAATAATTTAGAGGCTTTACCATTGATAAATTTATTTAAAAGCTTTTTACTATCTTCTAAAGACATGTGTTCCAATACATCGCCCATAATAATTAAATCATATCTTTCAAATTCAAAATCCAAAACATTTTCGATGAAAATATTATCATAAATGAAATTCAATCCCATTTCATCAATGTTTTCAGGCCATACATCAACCCCATCAATATTTTCATAATAGAAGGCCTTTAATATTTTTCCGTAAACTCCTCCGCCAAAACCGACATCCAAAATCTTTTCGCTGCGACCAACATTATTCAAAACCCAATCAAGAAAGACAGTTTTGCCAACATCTCCGGATGATCCTCTAATCTTCTTTTTAAACATATATTTATCAGATTGAGTTTGTTTTAAAATGTTATTTTCCTGTCTTAAAATTTCATTTTCATGAAGAAGCGCTTCATAATTTTCTTTATAAAAATTAAACTGATCACTTTGAGAGAGTATTTTATCCTTAAAACCCATAAAAATCACTTAATATTTTTCCATGTATCTGTTACTATTTTCATCGTTTTATCAACACCAGATAAGTTTACTACATCTTCTTGAGCTTTTTTTCTTATCTTTAATAATTCATTATCATCCATAGACATTATTTCATTAATCTTATTCTTAAAAGCTTCTTTATTATTAGCTTCAACAATGAATCCATTTACACCATCATTTATGATTTCTGGAATTGAAGAAACATTTGTTGTCAATACTGGCGTTCCATAACCCATAGCTTCAAATATTATAGTTGGTATACCGTCCATATCCCCGTCACTAGCTCTCTTACATGGAGAAACCAATAAATCAGATGATTTCAATATCTCTTTTACTTCCAAACTACCTTTCAATTCATCATTAACTGTTATATTGGAAAGATTCATTTCATTAATTTTATTTTTTAAATCTTGTTTTAATTCACCGAAGCCATACATCGAAAATTCATAATTTTCATCTTCAAGCAACTTGGCTATATCAATCAAATCATCCAATCCTTTCTTTTCTGTGTACCTGCAAATTGAAACGATTTTTTTAGGATTATTACTATTCAATTCAATTTCATCAACTTCATAGTTGGTTGCCTGTTTGGTTATGACAATTTTATCTTGCCTAACATTACGTTCCAGTAAATAATTCTTATGAAAATTCCCCAACGTAAATATCGCCTTACAGTACGGGCATTGAGAGATTTCTGAAACCTTATTTATTTCATCAATTGAATATCTGAAAATATCTGCCGCATGTGCAAAAACAGTAAATGGAATTTTTAATTTATTGGCCAAGGGGTATAAAAACAGAGTAGCTACAGGATAGACAAAATGAGTGTGAATTAGCTGAATATTGTTTTCTTTTAAAATCCGTTCTAAATTGTTGACCAAATCTTCATGAGTTTCTGCATTTTCATCAAAACGAATATTTTCAACTTCAAAATCCAAAGTTGCTGCAACATCAGGAGTTGAAAAAGAAATTACCTTTACATTATATCCATTATCAACTAACCATTTAATCTCATTAATAATAAATGTTGTAGAAAGTGATGGAAAATTACTTAATACATAAGCTATATTAGGTTGATCAGTGCTAACTACAAATCCTCTCCATGCTTTAAGGGAAGTCCAGTCTGCAGATTCATCAGACCAAAATGGATCATTTGAATCAAGTCCTAAAACTAAAAATACAAAACAACATGCATATAAGCTTCCTGTATTAATCCCAGTTTCTGCAATGTCAACTTGATGACCATTTAATCCTGTAATTAACCAATTATTAGAATCAAAATTTTGATTGCCTTCAAATAAATTCCTTAAAACTTTAGTCAAAGCAGATCTGACTTGAGCAACTTCAATATTTCTAGGTAAAATCTTAAGTAATGCAACCTGTGATAATGTATGAAAAACACCGCTACGATAAGACATTGATTTACCAATGACTGGAAATGTGCCTTCAGGAGAAATGCATCTTTCTAATTGAGAAGCAAGTCTTGATGATCTCATTAATTGAACATCCAAGAACTCACCATCAGGTAATCCATATTTTCTCATTACAAACAAAACATCATTCAGCATAGGGTGTATAATAATACTATTGTAATAATTTAATGCAAAATCTTGCCCATCATTATAAATTGCATCACCAATGTACCATTCATCCCTAAACTTATGAACAGCATATATTAAACGCTCCATATCACATTCTCCAGTAAATTCTAAAAGAGTTGCTTCAATTATTGAGGTATACAATAACCAATGATTTTCATAAGGAGCAATAAGCCTTGAATTTTTAAGTTCAGCAATAATCTTAGCCTGAACATCAATCGGTAAATTAAGCCAAATTTGATTTTTAGAACGAAGCAATCCTTGAGCGAATAAAGCCATGTCAACTAATGATTGTTTAGGTTCACTATAAAAAATATAATCATTTTTCTTTGGATTAACAGCTACAGAAATAGCATCAATAGTTAAATCAATATATCTTTCACGAAGCCTACCTTCTTCAGATTCTTCAAGATAAGCAAATTTAATACCTTCAGAACTACCAGACTCCAAAAGCATATTTTTTCTTAAAGAATTCTTTTTAAGATTCATTAACACAGGCAAAGCTATTTTTTGTAAAATTTCAACCCAAAAAATCCTATCTTCCCATACCGGAACTTGTTCATCAAAAATAATAGGTTCTTCTTCTTTTCTAAATCTTCCAAAAAACTTGCTCATGAAAAATATTTTGTTCGACATGTTATATAAAGTTATGATTATTGTTCTCAGCAATAATTGTTCTAACTAAACATTAAATTTAAACAATATATTAAAAATTAAAATATTTTATTTACTTTAATTATAATATTAAATTCCTTTTTAACACCAATAAAATATTAAAAAGACATTTTTTTCAAAATTTAAATAGAATGTAATCCAATATATTAATCATTACTATGAGGTTTTGTTAATATGTCAAGTACTATGTCTGAAAAAATATTAGCTAGAGCATCCGGTAAGGATAAAGTTGAAGCTGGAGATATTATTATTGCGAATATCGACGTTGCAATGACCCATGATTTAACCGGACCTCTTGCAGTTGAATCATTTGAAAAAATTGGTGCTGAAAAGGTATGGGATTCATCTAAAATAGTAATTCCATTTGATCACCAAGTTCCAGCGGATTCCATTGACTCAGCTAATAATCATATAATCATGAGAGATTTTGTTAAAAAACAAAAAATCAAGAATTTTTACGATGTTAATGCTGGAGTTTGCCATCAGATACTGCCGGAATTAGGTCACGTTGTGCCGGGAGAAGTTATTGTTGGAGCTGATTCACATACCTGTACCCATGGTGCATTAGGTGCATTTTCAACAGGCATTGGCTCAACAGATATGGCTATGGTTTTTGCAGAAGGTAACTTATGGTTTAAAGTTCCAGAAACAAATCGTTTTCAAATTACAGGTGATTTAAAAGATAATGTTTATGCAAAAGATGTCATTTTACATATTATTGGTCAAATGGGAGTTGATGGCTCTACTTATAAAGCTTGTGAATTTGCAGGCGAAACTGTGAGCAATATGACTGTTTCCGATAGAATGGTTTTATGTAATATGGCTATTGAAATGGGTGGAAAAACAGGACTGGTAGAACCGGACAAAAAAACAATGATCAGGTGTTTTTAGGTTCCTGTACTAATGGAAGAATTAGCGACCTTAGAGATGCCGCAAAAATACTTAAAGGAAAACAAATAGCTAAAGGAACTAGAATGTTAGTTATTCCGGCCTCCAAAGAAGTTTATACAAAGGCACTAGATGAAGGATTAATTAAAATATTTGTTGATGCAGGAGCTTTAGTTTCTGCTCCTTGTTGTGGTCCATGCCTTGGAGGACATACTGGAATTATCGGACCTGGAGAAGTGAGCTTATCAACTTCCAATAGGAACTTTAAAGGTAGACAGGGTTCACCTGATGGAAAAGTTTATTTATCTTCTGCTGCAGTTGCTGCCGCTTCTGCAATTGAAGGAAAAATTGTTGCTCCAGAGTGATTAGATGAAAGGAACTGCATGGAAATTTGGAAATGATATTGATACAGATATTATTGTTCCGGGAAGATATTTAATTTATACTGATGAAGAAAGACTATCCCAACATTGTATGGAAGGTTTAGACGATAAATTTAGCGAAAAATGTAAAAAAGGAGACTTTATTGTAGCAGGCAAAAATTTTGGATGCGGATCATCTCGTGAACATGCACCCATTGCAATTAAAGGTGCCGGAATATCAGCCGTAATAGCTGAGTCTTTCGCCAGAATTTTTTATAGAAATGCTACAAATGTCGGTGTTCCGCTTCTTGAAGCTCCGGGAATAACAGATATTGTTGAAAATGGAGATGAAATAGAAGTTGATATGGATAATGGGATAATTAAATCTGAAAATGGAAAAGAAATTTCATTTAAAAAATTACCTCCATTTATGTTAGAAATACTTGAAAAAGGTGGGTTAATTGAGTACCTCAAAGACAAAAGAGAATAAATATAACATAGCCGTTATTCCGGGTGATGGAATAGGCTCAGAAGTAATGGAAGCTACAATCTCTGTATTAAATAACTTAGACATTGATTTTGACTATACTTATGGTGAAGCCGGAGATGCATGTCTGGAAAAAACGGGCACTGCTCTTCCTCAAGAAACCATTGAAATAGTTAGAAATGCTGATGCATGCCTGTTTGGTGCTGCCGGTGAAACTGCAGCTGACGTTATCGTTAAGTTACGCCAAGAAATGAAAATGTTTGCAAATTTAAGGCCTGTTAAAGCCTATCCAAATACTAATTCTCTTTCAGACAATATTGACTTTATGATTGTTCGTGAAAACACCGAAGGATTATATATTGCCGATAAAGAAGAGTTAACTGATGAGGGTGCTGTTGCAAAACGTGTTATTACTCGTGAAGCAGAAGAGCGAATAATCGATTATGCATTTCAGTATGCAAAGGATAATGGCAAATCCAAAGTTACAGGTGTTCACAAAGCAAATGTTTTAAAGAAAAGTGACGGTTTATTTAAGGAAATCTTTTACGAGGTTGGAGAACAGTATCCTGATATAGAAAAAGAGGACTTTTATGTAGATGCAACTGCAATGTATCTCATTACTCAACCTGAAAGCTTTGAAGTTATTGTAACAACTAATTTATTTGGAGATATCCTATCAGATGAAGGTGCAGGCCTTGTTGGTGGGCTTGGATTAATTCCCTCTGCAAATATTGGAAATGATGGAGCGTTATTTGAACCTGTTCACGGATCTGCTCCAGATATTGCCGGAAAAGGAATTGCCAATCCAATAGCCATGATGTTATCTGCAGTTATGATGCTTAGATATTTAGGTGAAAATGAATCTGCCGACAGGCTTGATAATGCAATTTTAACATTATTGAGTGAAGGTAAAGTATTGACTGGAGATTTAGGCGGCAATGCAACAACAAAAGAAGTTGCAGACGAAATTATTAAATTGTTATAAAAGATTAAAATGACTCAAGATTACAAAGACAAGTATCTGTCAAAAAAATACGAAATATACGAACTGGAAAATCAACTAGAACTTTTAGAAAATGAAAATCAATACTTAAAGTCAAAATATTATGAAATTGAAAAAGAAAATGAACATTTTAAATCAAGTAAAGCTTATAAAATCTGGAACAAATATAGAAAAGATAAAAAAATAGAAGAAAATGATAATAATATCAAATTTATTGATGAAATAAAAGTTGCGTTAATTTCTGATCAGTTTACACATGATTCATTTAAATTTGAATTTAATATAATTGAAATTAAGCCTGAAAATTGGTTTGAAATCTTTGAAAAAGAAACCCCAGACATATTCTTTTGTGAATCTACATGGCACGGATATTGTAATGGAGAAAATGGCGTTTGGTCAGGTAAAATAGAAAAATATGATTTGCCTGAAGAAAATAGGTCAATCCTATTTGAAATACTTGAATACTGTAAAAAAAATAACATTCCAACAATATTCTGGAATAAAGAAGACCCGGTTTATTACAGGTCCAATGGAGAATTTTTCACAGATACTGCCAGCAGATTCGATTATATTTTCACATCAGCTGAAGAAGTTATTGAAGATTATAAAAAAGATTTCAATCACGAAAATGTTTATCCGCTTATGTTTGCAGGCCAGCCAAAACTATTTAATCCCTTAAAATTTTCAGATGAAGAAATAGATGATGTTGTTTTTGCAGGATCATACTATAAACATCACAAAGAACGTGTAAAAAATATGGACATGATTTTTGATAAAATTATTTCCCAAAACGTTAATCTTAAAATTTATGACAGAACATACTATGATAATATTCCGCATATAGGATATCCGGAAAAATATAAAAAATACACCAACCCTCCAATTGATTATAAGGATACTGCAAAGATTTATAAAAAGTTAAAATGGGCAATAAACATCAATACAATTACGGAATCAAATACAATGTTTGCACGAAGAGTTTTTGAACTTGCACTTTCTAATACAAACATTATAAGCAATTATTCTAAAGCAATGGAAAGGCTTTTTAAAGATAATGTATTTATTATTGAAAAAGATGAATTCCCAACATTAACTGAAGATTATGAAGATAAACGATTGAATAATCTTTATAATGTTTTAAATAATCATACATGCTCAAAACGTTGGAAATATATTTTAGATACTATTAATTATCCTTATAAAGAAAGAATTGAAGATGTGAGTGTCGTTTTTAATTTAAATGAAGAATCAATAACTGATATAACTAAAAAGTTTAATGAAATTGATTATAAAGACAAAAAATTATTCTTAATTTCATCTGAAAAAATAGAATTAGACGAGGATATTCCTATTTTTAATAATATCGATGAATTTTTAAATAATATGGGGAGCGAATACTATATTATTTCAAATACTGAATTAAACAATGATTTCATCAAAAAAGCCATATTGCATTATAAATACTTAAACAAAAACTATGGAATAACAGAAGGGGAAAATAAATTTAAAATTGAAATGACAAATACTCATACCAATGTCTTATTTAACAAAAAAACTAATGATTTGAATAAAGAATATTACGACATTTATTATATTTAAGAGATCCAATATGACAAATGAACTTATTATATCATACGCTTTTAGTCCAATCAATACAACAACGAGCAATGTTGTTGCAAAAAGAATTCTATCAGAAAAGAGAAACGTTGATGTTATTTGTGCAAGTCTGGACGATATGAATAAAGATTTTACACTTGAAATATATGTCGATGAATTTATTGAAAAAAAATATACTGTAGCTTCAGACTTCTCAACAGAATGGGATAATATTTTAAATTTTGTAAATGAAGGCATTAAATTAATAAACGGTTATGATAGAATTTACAGCAGGGCTAATTTTGTACATTCTCATTTTTTAGCGCTTGAATACAAGTTAAATAATCCGAAAACATTTTGGAGAGCCGAATTCTCAGATCCGTTAATTTACACATTTGGAAAAAGGCATTTGAGTGGAAAACTAGAGGATGAAGCATATATTGAAAAAATCAATAAGGCATTAAAGGAAAAAAATTTGGAGTTAATCAGCGGCGAATATGATATAAACTGCATTTGTGAATATTTAACATTTATTTTTGCCGATGAAATAATTTTTACAAATGAAAGTCAAAAAGATGTGATGATTGACACTCTTCCGTTTAAAATAGACATTGATGGAAAATATATAATTTCTCCTCATCCGACTTTAGAGGAAAAATATTACCATGTTAAAGAAATTAACTATCCTTTAGATAAAGATTACATTAATTTCGCTTACTTTGGCGTTATATTCTCAAATAGGGCTTTTGAAGATTTTATAAATGCTTTTGATAATGTATCTGATGAATACAAAGATAAAATTAGACTCCATCTTTTTACTCCAAACAGAACATTATTCGAACAGATTTTATCAAAAGAACTTCTTGATAAAACAACTTTTAATAATAATATTGATTATCTGAAGTTTTTAAATCTTTCAACCAAATTTGACGTGTTGATTGTTGAAGATAGCTTTACAGAAGGGCATTTTATTAAAAATCCATATCTCCCATCAAAATTATCCGATTATAACGGTTCAAACACAACAATCTGGGCGATTTGTGAAGAAAATAGTGAAATGTCAAAACTTGATATTGAATATAAATCCTACATAAATGATTTGTCAACCAACATCAATGCCTTAAATTCAATAATGTGTGAAAAAACCGATATTCCGGCCAAATTATGTTTAAATGAAGAAAATAAATATAGAAAACAAAGGACTACACAACTTACTCAAAAAATTATTGAGTTAATTGATGTTTGTGAAGCGGAATTCAGAAAAAATGATGTTTATGAAGCTAAAATTAATGAATTAAACCAGATAATTCAAAATCTAGAGAAAGAAAACTCTCAAATCATGAATTCCAAT